>JAVHRA010000249.1:0-7573 GCA_036171395.1 Gallionella sp.
GTGGACTTCGACTTCGAGAGCAAGCGGGAGATCATCCGCGTACAGAATGCCGAGATGACGCGCTCTTTACTCGATACCCTGAGCGATGGTGTGTATGCCACTGATCTGTCGGGCAAGCTCACCTTTATGAATGCCGCAGCGGAAAATGTGCTGGGTTGGAAAGAGCAGGAACTGATTGGACAGAATGTGCAAGAGCAGGTGGCGTATCGCTCAGATGATGGCGTTAGCCCGATGCCGGCGCCGCAGGTGCGGGTGTTGCTCGATGCTCAGGCGTGTGATGGCAATGGCTGTGTTGTGGCGCGGCAAGGTGCCATCGTTCCCGTCGAATATCGCGCCCGCCCGATTTTTTCCGAGGGTAAGGTCAGCGGTGCATTGGTATCGTTTCAGGACATCAGCGTGCGTCAGGAAGCAGAACGCAATCTGCGTATCGCCTATGACCAACTCAAGCAGACCATGGGCGAGTTGGAGTTTCAGAAATATGCCATGGATCAGCATGACGCAGTCAGCATCACCGATGCGCACGGCAGCATCATCTACGCCAATCGTAAGTTCCGCGAGTTGAGCGAGTACAGCGAACAAGAGTTGATCGGACAAAATCACAGCATCCTCAATTCTGGCCACCATGCCACTGCGTATTTCAATGAGCTATGGGCCACCATCAGGCGCGGTGAGATATGGCATGGCGAGATTAAAAATCGCAGCAAGTACGGCAAGCTGTATTGGGTGGAATCGACCATCGTGCCCTTTATGGACGAGCAGGGCAGTCCCTCGCGCTACGTCTCGATACGCACTGACATTACGGCGCGCAAAGATATGGATGCGCGCATCGAAGAGCAGCGCGCCTTCTACGAACATATCAGCGAGACTTTGGGCGAAGGCTTGTATGTGCAGGGCGCAGATGGGCGCTGCATTTATATGAACTCGGAGGCCGAGCGCATATTGGGATGGTCGCGCAATGAATTCCTTGGCAAACCGGTGCATGACACCATCCACACGCGTTCCGCCGCAGGGGCGCATGTGCCGGGGCATGAATGCCGCATCATGCAGCGCGTCAAAGAGGAGGGCAGCACCCGCAGTGACGATCAGGTGTTCATGCGCAAAGACGGCTCGGTGTTTCCAGTCGAGGTCTCCGCACAGGCGGTGGTGCGCGATGGCAAGATTGACAGTCTGGTGGTGGCTTTCCAGGACATCTCCGCGCGTAAGAAAAACGAGTTATTCATCCGCCTCACGCAAGAGCGTCTCAATCTCTCCCTGGATGGTTCTAATCTGGCGTTGTGGGATTGGGATATTGCCAGCGACCGCGTCTATCTGAGTGACCGCTGGTCACTGATGGTGGGGGATGAAAGACAGGAAATGATTCTGTCCTCTGAGCAATTGTTCCGTCGCGCCCATCCCGATGACTTGCGTATGTTGAGCGAGAGTCTTGAGGCGGTGCTGAAAGGCAACAGCGAGTTTTATTCGGTGGAGTTCCGTGTTGCACATAGCGGCGGTGGATGGACCTGGATACACACGCACGGCAAAGTGGTGGAACGCAATGCGCAAGGACGCGCCACGCGTATGACTGGCACCAATGCCGATGTTTCCGAGCGCAAACAGAGCGAGGAGCAGTTGCTCAAGTCCGAGACCAAGTTACGCACGCTGTACGAGTCCAGCAGTGATGCGGTGCTGTTGCTGGATGACGGCGGCTTTATCGATTGCAACCCGGCGGCATTGGGTATGTTTGGTTGCGCCACACGCGCAGCCTTCTGTGCACAGACGCCGGCCAGTCTGTCACCCGCCAGACAGCCTGGCGGACCGGATAATCCGGATGGCATCGATTCTGCCTCGTTGTCGCGTATGCATATCGGTATCGCGCGGCAGCATGGTAGCCATAGGTTCGAGTGGTTACACCGCCGTATGGACGATGGCGTCACTTTCGACGCGGATGTGCTGCTGAATGCATTTGAACTGGAAGGCAAACAGTACTTGCAAGCCACGGTGCGCGACATCACCGAGCGCAAACAGATCGAGGCGACCATCTTGCAAGCCAAAGTGGCGGCGGAACAGGCTAGTCAGATCAAGAGCGATTTTCTGGCCAATATGAGCCACGAAATTCGCACGCCCATGAACGGCATCATCGGCATGACCGAGTTGGCATTGGATACCGAATTGAACGCCGAGCAGCGTGAATATCTGTCGCTGGTGAAATCGTCGGCAGACTCCTTATTGCATATCATCAATGACATTTTGGACTTCTCCAAAATCGAGTCGGGCAAGATGAGTATCGAGAACATCGAGTTCTCGTTGGAACAGATGCTGCGTGACACCATGAAGTCATTGGCGGTGCGCGCGCACCAAAAGAATCTAGAACTGTTGTTGCATATCGCGCCGGATGCGCCGCATCGTCTAGTCGGTGATCCGGGCCGTTTGCGTCAAGTGATCGTCAATCTGGTTGGCAATGCCATTAAATTCACTGAGACGGGGGAGGTCGAAGTGGCCGTGCAGATGTTGCCGAGCACGTTATCCGGCCAGGCCGCACTGCGTTTCAGCGTGCGCGACACCGGTATCGGTATTCGGCGCGAAAAATTCAAGAGCATCTTCGAGTCTTTCTCGCAGGCTGATAGTTCGACGACACGCCGTTTCGGCGGGACGGGCTTGGGGCTGACCATCTCGGCACAACTGATCGAGTTGATGGGTAGTCGCATCGAATTGGATAGCGTGGTGGGGCAGGGCAGTGTGTTCCACTTCACCTTGAGTATGCCGGTCGCCAGCACTGCTGCACTGAACGAATATCAGCACAGCGGACGCATTGCTGCCATGCCAGTGCTGGTGGCGGACGACAACGCGACCAATCGGCGTGTGCTGGAAGAGATGCTGCGCAATTGGAAGATGCTGCCCACGGTAGTCGAGGATGGCGCACTGGCACTGGCCGAGTTGGCGCGTGCCGCGCAAGCGGGCAAGCCTTATCCGCTCGCGTTGCTCGACGTGCAGATGCCGGGCATGGATGGTTTCGAACTGGCCGAGCGTATTCGTCAGCATCCCGAGTATGCCGGCGCAACGGTGATGATGCTGACTTCGGAAGGACAGCGCGGTCACGCGGCACGCTGCAAGGAATTGGGCGTGGCCAGTTACTTGATGAAGCCGGTTGCGCAATCGGAGCTGTTGGACGCCATCATGACCGCCTTGGGCGTGCCGCCGCAGCAAGCGACTACGCTGATCACTAAACATTCCTTGCGCGAGTCGCGGCGCAAATTGCATCTCTTACTCGCCGAGGACAACAAGGTCAATCAGACTCTGGCAATACGACTATTGGAGAAGTTGGGGCATCGCGTCACCTTGGCTAATAACGGTGTGGAAGCCGTGCAACATTGGCAGTCGGCAAGCCATTTCGATGCCATCTTGATGGACGTGGATATGCCCGAGATGAATGGCTACGAGGCCACTGAATATATCCGCCAGCAAGAAGCGCAGAGCGGTGCACATATCCGCATCGTCGCCATGACCGCGCATGCCATGCAAGGTGCGCGCGAGGAGTGTATGAGTCACGGCATGGACGGTTATCTGACCAAGCCTATCGATACCGAACTGTTATGGCGCGAGCTTGATCAGTTGGCACAGGGGATAGACCACGCCGCAGGCGTGGCACCGCCGCAACGAAAAATGGCGGTGGCCAATTTCCTCAAAGCACGCGAACTCATGGATGACAGCCGCGAGTTGTTCGACGAGATCAGCGCTTTGCTCAAGAGCGATGCACCGCCCCATCTGCAAGCGGTGCATGACGGTTTGGCGAGCGGCGATGCGCAGGCAGTCAAGCACGGAGCGCATGCGCTCAAAGGCATGGTGAGTGTCTTCTCCGCCGAACGTACGATGGCTGCGGCGCAACAGATCGAGAGTCATGCCAGCGATCCGAACTGCAAAGAGTTTGTGCCTGAATTGGTCGATGCGCTGCAAGAGCTGCAAGCGGCTATAGCTGCATATCGTTGGTGAGTGAGTAAATCAAGAGACGCAACTAGGCGATGAGGTATGGCTGAGAATTGCCGCGCCGATTCAGAACAAAATCTGCGCATTTTTTGCGCGCTTGAAAGCAGAAATATTTAGCGGCAACTAGGCCCCCCGCCGGGCAGCAAGCAGTGTTATTTTTTGCTGCTTTCTTTTTTGTTGTGCTTAGCAGCTTTATCCGCTTCTCTTGCTTTTATCTCCTGCATATTCTTGCGCCAATCGGCCAGTTGCTCGTCTTCCAATTCCAGTTGTATGGCCAAAGCTTGCTCGCGGGTGAGTTTGTCTTTTTCCAAGCGACGCGGCAATTTCCCACTCATGCGCGAGAGCAGCCGTTCTTGTTGTTCGGTATTCAGCAGTTTTACTTTAGCCAGATATGCCGGGGTGATGATCTTAGTCATGCGCTGAGCCTCCTAGTGGCGGGTGAGATTATTGTTATGCGCTCAAGGGGGTGCGGCGGGTCTTGAGCGGAGCGCAGTGTAGTAAAGCTATCTAATTGAGGCAAATGTAATAATTCGTTAATAAATGCGCTGCTAGCCGCACCCCGCCGGTATCGCTAGCCAGTGCCGAAAAGCGCTACAGCCACTTGTTCCGTCGCGCAAATAGCCGCGCTATTCCCCTTCTATTCCTTCCATTGCTTCGCCGCGCGTTCCCGATAATACGCATAAGCCACGGAGTCTGATGTGGCATCGAATGAGTCGAGGCGGATATGTCCGAGCAGTACATCACAGCGATACGGAGCAACCATAGTGCGTCACTTGCAATGCGAGGTGCAGCGTGGATATGAACGCCTTACAGAGCTTCTTTAAGCGCGCCACCGAGTTGCGCGGGCTGGCCGGTCCGGTCTTGATCGTGTTGATCTTGGGCATGATGGTGTTGCCTTTGCCGCCGTTCCTGTTGGACATTCTGTTCACTTTCAATATTGCCATCGCGGTGATGGTGTTGCTGGTCAGCATGAACACCACCAAGGCGCTGGACTTTGCTGCTTTCCCCACCATCTTGCTCATCACCACTTTGCTGCGTCTGTCGCTGAACGTGGCTTCTACTCGTATCGTGCTGCTGGAAGGCCATACCGGACCGGATGCGGCGGGTAAGGTCATCGAGTCTTTTGGTCACTTCTTGGTTGGCGGAAATTATGCGGTCGGTATCGTGGTGTTCGCGATTCTGGTGGTCATCAACTTTGTGGTCATCACCAAGGGTGCGGGACGTATCGCCGAAGTCGGCGCGCGTTTTACTTTGGATGCGATGCCCGGTAAACAAATGGCGATCGATGCCGACCTGAATGCCGGTTTGATCGGTGAGGATGTGGCACGCCAACGTCGTGCCGAAGTGGCACAGGAAGCGGACTTCTACGGTGCGATGGACGGTGCTTCGAAATTCGTGCGCGGTGACGCAGTGGCCGGCATCATCATCTTACTCATCAATATCATCGGCGGTTTGATTGTCGGTGTGCTGCAACACAATCTGGACATCGCGGTCGCGGCCAAGAACTACACCCTGCTCACTATCGGTGACGGTCTGGTCGCGCAGATTCCCGCGCTGGTTATTTCTACCGCTGCCGGTGTGGTGGTGAGCCGCGTCTCCAGCGATCAAAACATTGGTCAACAACTGGTCGGCCAGTTGTTCAAACAACCGCAGGTCATCATGTTGACCGGCCTCATCATCGGCATGATGGGTCTTATCCCTGGTATGCCGCATTTCGCGTTCCTCAGTTTGGCCGGTTTGATGGCTTGGTTGGCTTACTACTTGTCAGAACGCAGCGACAAAGCGGCGGAACAGACGCACAGCAATGAAGTCGCACCGGCCATGACTGAGTCGCCCGATGCCAGTTGGGAAGACGTGGCACAAGTAGATGTGTTGGGCTTGGAAGTGGGCTACCGCCTGATCTCTTTGGTAGATAAAGCACAAGACGGCGATCTGTTGCGTCGCATCAAAGGCATCCGCAAAAAATTCACTCAGGACATCGGCTTCCTGCCGCCTGCCGTGCATATTCGTGACAATTTAGAGCTGCGTCCCAACGGTTATCGCATCACGCTCAAGGGCGTCGAGATCGGCAGCGGCGAATCCTATCCACAGCTATTCCTCGCCATCAATCCCGGTAGCGTGAGCGGTGATTTGGTTGGTAATCCGACCCGCGACCCCGCTTTTGGTTTGCCTGCGGTGTGGATAGAAGAGGCGATGCGCGATCAGGCGCAGCTGATGGGTTACACCGTGGTCGATCCCGGCACCGTGGTCGCCACGCATATGAGTCATCTGATCAATATGCAGGCTTCGCAGTTGCTCGGTCGCCAAGAGGTGCAACAGTTGCTCGATCATTTGGGCAAGGCCGCACCCAAGCTCACCGAAGATCTGGTGCCCAAAACCTTACAACTGGGCGTGGTGCAGAAAGTGTTGCAGAACCTGCTCGATGAAGGCATGCATATCCGTGATATGCGCACCATCGTCGAGACCCTGGCCGAGAACGCAGCGCGCACTCAAGACCCATTCCAATTGACCAGTCTGGTGCGTGTCGCATTGGGTCCTGCCATCGTGCAGCAGTTCTATCCCGCTGCGCAGGAGTTGCAAGTCATCGGTATGGATAAGGAGTTGGAATACATCCTGATCCAAGCCATGCAGACCAGCCACGAGGGCATCGAGCCCGGCTTGGCCGACACGGTGTTGCGCGAGACCCGCGCCGCCGCGCAAGTACAGGAGCAGATGGGCTTGCCCACCGTGCTGTTGGTACCCGCACAGTTGCGCGATCTGTTGGCGCGTTTTTTGAAACGCGCTGTGCCCCAGTTAAGAGTCATTTCGCATGATGAAGTACCGGACTTCAAAACCATCCGGGTCACGGCCATGGTAGGAGGTAGAGCATGAGCGTCAAACGATATTTCGCGGCTACGGCACGCATGGCATTGCGTGAGATACGCGACGAGTTAGGTGAGGATGCCGTCATCCTGTCCAATCGCAAAGTGGAGGGCGGCGTGGAGATCATGGCGCTGGCTGATGCCGACATTGCGCAGATGACCGGACAACATGAGCTGGCCAAGCCGGTAAGCGTGAGCAAACCGGCAGTGAAGGCCGTCGCGGCAGCGCCCGTCAAAGCTGTCGCCACGCAAACCCCGCCAGCTGTGCCGCAGGCCGACCATCAGGACATCCTGGGCGAGATCAAATCTATGCACAGCATGTTGCAGCAGCAGCTCTGCACGATGTCTTGGAATGATGCGCAACAGCGCGACCCACAGCGCGCCAGCCTGATGCGGCGCATGCTCAATGCCGGTTTCAGTACCCATCTGGCCAAACAATTGATGGACAAGATGCCCAATGGCAATGCAGGCGAGGCTTGGGTCAAACAAGTGCTGAAACGCAATCTGCATATCGCCGGAGAGCAAGACGACATCGTGGTGCAGGGCGGCGTATATGCCCTAATCGGCCCGACCGGCGTGGGCAAGACCACCACCACCGCCAAGCTGGCGGCGCGTGCCGTGGTGCGTTACGGCGCGGACAAAGTGGCGCTGCTCACCACCGACACCTATCGTATCGGCGCTTACGAGCAGCTCAAGATCTACGGCAAGATACTCAACGTCGCGGTGCATGCGGTGAAGGACACCGATGATCT
>JAVHRA010000250.1:0-1541 GCA_036171395.1 Gallionella sp.
AATATCCACGTGACGTGGTGCCTGAGTCTGTCATGCCTAACTTCTTCTTCTTGGAAAAGCAACCAGTTGATGGGGTTAAAGTGACCAAGACTTTGGCAGTGATGACCCAGATGCCTTTCAATGCTGTCTCTAAGACGATTTATACCGATGCCTATATCGCTGGTGCGGCTAAAGAAGTCGAAGGCAAGACAGAAATGGACGCAGTTATCGCATACCTGCAATCTTTGGGTAATCATGTGAAGTTCGAAGAAGGTGTGAACTACCGTGACTAAACTTATGGATTACCTGCATACGGACTGGGCAGCCATGACCCGTAACGATTGGATAGGGGTGACTTTCACTGTCCTAGCGTTCGTGGCCATGATTGTGGTCTATATCATGGTGTTCAATCCTAAGAACAAAGATGCATTCAGCTCGCAGGCCGACATGGCCTTGCGAGATGACGGCGACTACAACAATTCAGGAGATAAAAAATGAGTGATAACCACAACTCTGCTGGTGGTGCAACCACTACAGGGCATGTATGGGATGGCGATCTGGCTGATTTTACCAATCAACCACCGAAATGGTGGATGTTGGGTCTGACGGCCAGCGCGCTTTGGGTGGTAGTGTATTGGGTGATGTATCCAGCGATTCCTATGGCGATCAACGGTACCTACTTTAAAGGCTTTGGTTTGCCAGGTTTGAGTCTGCATCTGCCCGGTACCGACGCAAGCAGCGACAACAAGTGGAGTGCTATCAAGGAACTGGCTCAAGATCAAGCTGAGCTGGATGCGGTACGTAAGCCTTACGAAGACAAGTTGAAAGACATGACACCCGCAGCGATTTTGGCTGATGCGAATCTGTCCGAATACGTGGCTCGTTCTGGCAAAGTGCTGTTCAGCGACAACTGTGCTGCATGCCACGGTCAAAACGGTGTGGGTACTTTCCAAACTGGTAAGTTTGCACAACGAGAAAAGGGCTACATGGCTCCTATCCTGAACGACGATGATTGGTTGTTCGGTGGTGAAATCAACACTATCCATGAAACTATTATGGGCGGTCGCCAAGGTATGATGACTCCGCACAAGGATATGTTGTCCGAGAAGCAAATCGATGACGTGGCACATTACGTTAAAGCGATGAGCGAGCAAGGCAAAGATAAAGCTGATGCAGATGCTAGCGTTGCTGCGGGTAAGAAAGTATTTGCTGAAAGTGACTGTACTGCATGTCATGGCGCAGATGCCAAGGGTATGCACGCGATGGGTTCTGCTAACCTGACCGATAAGATCTGGCGTTTCGACGGCTCTATCGAAGGTATCAAGCAAACTGTTACTTACGGCGTTAATGCCGGTGACAATGCGCGCGTTGCAATCATGCCTAACTTCACTACCGCAGGTAAGTTGTCTGCTGTGGAAATGAAGAAGCTGGCTGTGTACGTGTACAAGTTTGGTGGTGGTACACCTGAAGCAGCACCGGTAGCCGCACCTGAAGCTGCAACTGAAGCTGCACCCGCAGCACCCGCTGTAGCGAACTAAACTTATCCGTTTGACTGTGCGTGT
>JAVHRA010000250.1:1641-7572 GCA_036171395.1 Gallionella sp.
TGCACCCGCAGCACCCGCTGTAGCGAACTAAACTTATCCGTTTGACTGTGCGTGTATGCGCACAGTCTCTTGAAAAGGAGATTGCAATGAAGCATGACTTCGTATTTTGGACTTTGATGCTAGGCACGGCAGGCGCATTTGCTGCACTTGTTGGCGGCTTGTTGTTTTTGTTTATCAATGCAAAAACCAAGAATCACGGCGACAAATAAATCTGTCGATGTGAGTAAGGAGGAGGCTAGTCCTCCTCCTTTTTCTTTAACGATGCTAAAAGTTGTTTTGTGTGGGCTTCACGTTAGCAGAGTTCAAATGAAACAGCCTTTTATAAAATGAACCGATACATTCGGTCAGACGAATTTTAGGAGCAGAGCATGAATGATCCAGTACGTAAGAGCGCTGATGAAGTCGTAGGCGTAACCAGTCTTTATAGCGAACATCAAGAATGGGCGACCAATCTGGGTGATAAAACCATCCATGCCAAACGCATGCCGGGTTTTTTTCGCAACATCAAATACGCCACTGAATCGATTTGGCTATTTTTCTTTATCGGTGCTTACCTGCGCTGGGATGGCAAGCAAGCCATGATGTTGGATGTGAACCATAGACAGTTCCATTTCTTCAATATCACCATCTTGCCTCAGGATATCTGGATGGTTTCCTTGCTGCTGCTCATCTTAGCCATGACCTTGTTTGCAGTGACCTCGGTTGCATCGCGCGTGTTCTGCGGCTATTTCTGTTTTCAAACTTCCTGGGTTGATCTGTTTACTTGGGTAGAGGAAAAAGTCGAAGGCAATCCCAATCAGCGCCATAAGCTGGATGATGCCCCTTGGTCGGGTAACAAGATCGGTAAAAAAGCGACCAAGCATTTTATTTGGATTGTCATCTCTGTACTCACCGGTATCAGTGCAACGATATGGTTTGAAGATGCTTACCAGTATTGGCATGACCTGCTGAGCTTCCATCTCTCATTGATTGAGTGGGTGACATTGACCATGTTTACTTTGGGTACCTATTTCTTGGCTGGTTTTATGCGTGAGCAGACCTGCTTGTGGTTGTGCCCGTACGCACGTATCCAGGCTGTAATGGCGGACTCGCAGACTGTTCTGCCCGCGTATGACACCAAGCGTGGCGAGCCGCGCGGCAAGCTGCGCCGGGGTGCGCCAGCGACAGACGCCACACAGGGTGATTGCATCGACTGCTTCCAGTGTGTGCAAGTCTGCCCTACCGGCGTCGATATTCGTGATGGACAGCAGCTCGGTTGCATCACTTGTGGCTTGTGTCTGGATGCGTGTGATTCGATCATGGACAAATTGGGTCGCCCGCGCGGTTTGATACGCTATGCTTCCTTGGATGAGTTGGAAGGTCGTCCGGTCAGAAAGTTGTACCAGCATCCACGTACCTTCGTGTATCTGGGCATTTTGGTAGTGGCGTTGGGCGGGGTGGTGTGGGGTATGACGCATCTAGGTTCGCTAAAGCTACGCGTGGACCCTGAGCGTCAGCCGTTGTATGTGCGTATGAGCGATGGTTCCATACAAAACAAATACACCTTCAAGGTGTTGAATAAGACCGATCATGATGTTTATGTCAACGTCAGCGCTGATGGCGGGATCAAGGGGCAAAAATTGATTGGTAACGAGGAGCCTAAGTTGTTGGCGCATGGCCACTCGACCGCCTTCACCATTTTCGTCAAAGCACCTGAAGAGAATACGCTGAGCGAAGCTACTAAAATTGAGTTCCGTGTCGAGAACACTGAAGACCCGGCCATGGCGGCTGAGTACTCCAGCAAATTCAACGCGCCCAAGCGTTAATGAGCAACGAGGACTAAAGCATGATCTCGCAAAAAAATAAACAAGGCTGGCGCAACCCGTGGCTGATTCTGTTGCTCGCATTAGTGGCGGCAGGAGTGTTAGTCAACGCCAAGATGATCTGGAATATGCTGCATCATCCGATGCGCTTGTTGGACGATCACTACACCGTGAAAGATCACAACCGTTACGATGCTAAGTGGTTGCAAGAACAAGCCGAGCGCTCCACCTTGGGCTGGCAGGCCAAGCTGCAGTCGCCACAAAGACTGGAGAACGACGCGCAGGCCACACCACAGTCTGCACGCTTCATCATTGTCGCGAGTCCGGCTGACCTGCATCTGGAATTAAACGATCAGAATGGCAAGCCGATACAAGGTGCAACGGTGAGCGTGGAAGCGCAATCACCCGCTGATAAGGACTATGATTTTTCGACTACCTTCAATGCCGATTCGGCAGGACATTACCAAGGGAGTTTGAAATTCCCTCGGGCCGGTAACTGGGATCTATTGATCCGTGCGGAACTCGACGGTCGTCAATTCGATATGGAACAACGAGTCTTCGTCGCCATACCTAAACCACAGTAGTGCCAGCAAGATGACCCAGCATGACGCGACGTCCGCAGTGTGTTTTCATTGCGGTTTGCCAATCTCGGCAGACGCGGATTTCCATAGTCAATTGGATGAAGAACAGCGCGATTTTTGCTGTTTCGGTTGCCAGTCGGTGTGTATCGCCATCTTCCAGTCTGGACTACAAGGCTACTACCAGCGCACCCCACAAGGCGCGCTGTTAGCACCTCCGCCACTCCCCCCCAAAGACATCGAGATGTACGATTTGGATGAAGTGCAACAAGACTTCGTCAATTGTCAGGGTGATATCAGAGACACGCATCTGCTGATTGAGGGCATACATTGTGCAGCCTGCGTATGGCTGATCGAGCGCGGCATGATGCGCACAGGCGGGGTGCAAACTGCCAATGTGAATCTGGCCGGTAAGCGTCTCCATATTCGCTGGGACAATCAACGCGTAAAACTCTCCACGCTCATCGCCACGCTGGCCAAGATCGGCTATGCCGGCGTGCCATACGATCCCGATGTGGCTGAAGGTGCGGTAAAGCGCACCAATCGCGCCATGTTGTTCCGCCTTTTTTTCGCGGGCTTCGCCATGATGAATTTGGCGCTGATCTCTATCGCCTTGTATAGCGGTGCCGATCAGGGCAAGTTCCGTGGCTTCTTCCAGTGGATGGGCTGCGCCTTGGCTACGCCCACGCTGCTGTACTCAGCTTATCCATTCTATAAAGGTGCATGGAGCGGTTTGCGCAATATGCGTCTGACTATGGATTTGCCCATTGCAATCGGTCTGGCGGTAACTTATCTGTATTCACTCTATGTCACCGTGCAAGGTGGGGGCGAGGTGTATTTTGATACCGTGACTAATCTTACTTTTGTCATACTGGTGGGCCGTTATCTGGAAGGCATGTACCGCCATCAAGCGGTGGCGGCAACCAGCCGACTGATGGATCTGCAACCGCGTGTGGCGACCTTGCTCAAGGATGGCGTGGAACACATCACCCCGATACGCGGCATCAAGGTTGGAGATCAGGTGCTGGTAAAGCCTGGCTATAAAGTGCCGGTGGACGGCGTCATCATTGATGGGCATAGCGCGGTGGATGAGTCGATGTTGAGCGGTGAGTCGATACCGGTCAGCAAATCCGTCGGTATGAGCGTGTCTAGCGGAACGCTGAATGTGAACGGTGCGCTGTTGGTCGAAGTGCGCTCCACTTTGCAGAACACCATGCTGGCCAAGATCATCCGCCTGGTCGAAGAAGCGCAGTCTTCCAAAGCGCCTATACAACGCATTGCCGACCTGATCGTGCCGTGGTTTGTACTCGCGACGCTGCTGTGCGCCAGCTTTACCTTCTGGTTCTGGCATGGGCAAAGCTTCGAGTTGGCGTTAATGGCGGCAACCTCGGTGTTAATCATTACCTGCCCATGCGCACTCGGCATGGCCACGCCCATGTCTATCGCGGTCGCATCGGGCTTGGGGGCCAAGCATGGCATCCTCATCAAGAATGGTTTGGTGTTGGAAACGCTATCCAAAGTGACGCACTTCGTCTTTGATAAGACCGGCACGTTGACCGAGGGCAAAATGAGTGTGGCCAACATCTACACAGTGGAAAGTAGCGACAGACTCGCCGCGCTGGAAACTGCCGCCGCAGTAGAGCGCTACAGCGAACACAGTATCGCGCTGGCTATCGTACAAGCGGCGGAGCATCACGCGTTGCACTACCGCAATCTGGTGGTGGCGAACTTCAAGGTGACGCCGGGCCGGGGCATCGCCGCAACGGTACAGGGTAAGGAAGTCTTGCTGGGCAATGCCGACTGGTTGCAACAGCATGGCATTGCTTGCGATGAAAAACTGATGCAGCAAGCACAAGTTGCGGAAGCGCAGGCCACGAGTTGTGTGCACTACGCATACGCAGGCAGACATATGGCAACGTTTGCCTTGGCCGACCAGTTGCGTGCCGATGCGCAGCAATTAGTCAATGAACTGCGTGCTGCAGGTATCGCGATGACCTTGCTGAGCGGTGACCGTAAAGCAGTCGCGCAAGCCATAGCGGCGCAGTTGGGGGGGATGGAAGTCATCGCCGAGGTGTTGCCACAAGACAAGGATCAAGTCATACAACGCCTGCAACAGCAGGGTGCCGTAGTGGCAATGGTGGGGGACGGCATCAACGATGCACCCGCCTTGATACGCGCCGATGTGGGCATTGCGTTGGGTTCGGGTACCGATGTGTCGGTAGAGAGTGCCGATATCGTGCTGATGCATAATGAGTTGAATAAAGTACGCCAGGCTACGCTGTTGTCCCGTCGCACCTTGCGCACCATTAAACAAAACATAGGCTTGTCTTTCGTTTACAACAGCATCATGGTGCCGCTCGCGGTGATGGGGCATGTGACACCTTTGGTCGCAGCAATCACCATGCCTATCAGTTCATTGCTGGTGATCGGCAATGCATCACGAATCAGAAACCTGTTTAAGGAGTAATAGTATGGAAGTCATTTACAGCCTGATACCAAGCATGACCTTTATGGGGCTGGTGTTCGTCGCCATCCTGATATGGGCGGTGCGTAATGGTCAATATGAGGATATGGAAGGCAATGCAAGCCGCATCCTGTTGGATGATGATGAGGATGCCTTGTTAGCGCATACCCCCAAAGAAAAAGCGCGTGCGGAATCTGCTTCCGACGCGCCTAAAAAATAAGTCACTGCTACAGCAAGACCGGCATACGCGCCGGTCTTGTTTCATCTACTTCGCTGCTGTATTGCTGTCCGCATTGAGCACTTCGCCCGTCAATAACAACGGTGCGCGCAGACGTGCAAACTCTTTCAGCGGCACGTATTGCAGCACCGGCTTCTCATTGCCACTCAACACCACATCCAAACCATGTTGCGCATACAGCCAGTGCGTGACGCCACTGGCCTTTTCACGGATACGTTCGCTGGGCACGCCAAAACGCTTAGTGATGATAGCTTCATCCAAGCGTGCCGCAGGCAGATAGGTCAGGCTGTTGATAGGCGCAGCGCGCACCGTGGCCAAATCGTCAGCAGTGAGCGTGATGCGTTTGCCACTAAGCGTGCTGTTCATGCGCAGGCCGCGCTCAAACATACCTTGCATCACCTCCGTCGTGAGGGCGACAGTAAGTGTCATCTTGGCTTTTAGGCCGTTGAAGTTGACCTCTTCAATGAATACTTCGACCGACATATTGCCCGTAGAAGGTTTGAACAGGCTGACCTCGGTTTCGGCCTCGTGCTTGAACAGTTGAGCCGCCTCATCCAGCGTGGTCTTACCCAGCGTGATGCCAAAAACTTGCGTGGTCTCGGCAGTCGGATGGGTGATATTCCAAGGCAGAGTGGTTGGTGTCGCAGCGCTATCTTCCGGCGCTTTGAGTAGGACGAACCAAGAGATGAAAAATAGCGCCAGAGCGCCTATCAGTATACGTTTATCCATTACGCCTGACCTTCATTTACGGCAGGCTGCAAGGCCAAGGCGGCAGTCGGAATTTTGCTGGTTTTGCATTGATGCTCAGCATCGAACTCCAACACCACTAAAATCAACAACGCCACCATG
>JAVHRA010000251.1:0-7534 GCA_036171395.1 Gallionella sp.
CGCTGGTAATGCTATCTGCTGTGCTTATGGTAATGCGCAATCAGGCCGCTGGTTGAAGCATCATGCGCAGTGATGGCAGCAGTCTTGGGTAGCTCCTTCAATATCTTGCTGGCCAACTGCTTGCCTAGCTCAACTCCCCACTGATCGAAAGGATTGATATTCCAAATCACGCTCTGTACGAACACCTTATGCTCGTACAAGGCGATCAGCATACCTAGGGTAGAAGCATCAAGTTGTTCGACCAGCAGCGTGTTAGTCGGCTTGTTACCAGGAAACACCTTGTGGGGTAACAACTCTTCCAGTTGCTCACCCGTCATTCCCATTGCAAGCAGTTCAGCGCGTGCCTGCTCTTCAGTTTTGCCAACCATCAACGCTTCGGTTTGCGCGAAACAGTTGGCGATCAAGATGTCGTGATGCTGACCTAGCGGATTCTGGCTGCGTGTAGGCGCAATAAAATCACAAGGGATGAGACGTGTGCCCTGATGGATAAGCTGATAAAAAGCGTGCTGACCGTTGGAGCCGGGCTCGCCCCATACCTCCATGCCAGTATCGTAATCCACAGGCTTGCCCTGACGGTCCACGCCCTTGCCGTTGCTCTCCATATCAAGTTGTTGCAGATAGGCGGTGAAGCGGTGCATGTATTGATCGTAAGGGAATACCGCGTTTGATTCGGCATGAAAGAAATTACCGTACCAGACGCCCAGCATTGCCATGATGACGGGGATATTTTTGTCTAGTGGCGCATAGCGAAAATGCTCGTCCATCACATGAGCGCCTTCCAGCAACGCTTCAAACTTGTCCATGCCTAGGAATAATGCGATAGGTAAACCGATTGCCGACCACAAGGAGTAACGTCCGCCCACCCAATCCCAGAACTCAAACACATTGTCAGAATTGATGCCGAACTTGGCCGTAGCCTGCAGATTGGTCGAGACTGCCGCGAAATGTTTGACTACGGCGTTTTCGTCGCCGAGTTGCTCGATCAACCAAGCGCGTGCGGAGTGCGCGTTGGTCAAGGTCTCTTGCGTAGTGAAAGTCTTGGAACTCACCACAAACAAGGTGGTTTCAGCTGCCACTTTCTTGAGTGTCTCGCACAAATGCGAGGCATCGATGTTCGAGACAAAATGCACACGCATCTCTTTGCTGGCGTAAGACTTCAATGCTTCACACACCATCAGTGGTCCCAGATCTGAGCCACCGATACCGATATTGACAATGTCAGTGATGCGCTTGCCGGTGTGGCCGCGATGCGTACCGCTGCGCACGGCATCGGTGAAGCGCGCCATCAAGCTCAATACACGTCGAATGTCCGGCATCACATCCTTGCCATCCACCAAAACTGCTTGGCTGGAACGGTTGCGCAGCGCGGTATGCAGTGCGGCGCGACCTTCAGTGCAATTGATTTTTTCACCCAAAAACATGCGCTCTATAGATGCTGGTAGCTCGGCCTGTTTAGCGAGATCAATCAACATCCCCATCGTCTTTTGCTCAATACGGTTCTTGGAGTAATCGAAGAGCAAACTTTGTAACTGTACGGTAAATCGATCAAAACGCTGCGGATCGTCCTTAAACAACTGGCGCATATGCACCGATTTCATCTCGTTGTGATGTGCGGCTAGTGCCTGCCAAGCTGGGGATAGGGTAAGTTTAGACATAAAAACGTTCTCTAGAATTAGGCCGCAGCGACAAGTATGACACCCGCTAATGGTGGCAAGGTAATCTCGGCGGAATAGGGCATATCCATCCAAGGTATGCTTTCAGCTTGCAACATACCGGCGTTGCCGATGTTGCTGCCCGCGTAATAATCCGAGTCACTGTTCAAAACTTCACGATACATACCGGCTTTGGGCAAACCGATACGATAGCTGCGTCGCGGCAATGGTGTCAGGTTAAGAGACACAGTCGCGATAGAACCATCGCGGGCAAGACGCTGGTAAGACAGTACCGAATGGCTGGCATCGTTGCAATCCAACCAACGGAAGCCTTGATGTTCGAAATCCAAATCATGAAGCGCGGGAATGTCGCGATAGAGTCTGTTCAGGTCGTGTGCCAGATTCTGCATGCCACGATGCAGTTTTTCCCCCAGTTGCCACCATTCCAATTCCCATTTGGATTGCCACTCGCGCCCTTGTGCAATCTCGTTGCCCATAAAGTTGAGTTTCTTGCCGGGATTGGTCATCTGATAGGTGAGCAAGAGACGCAGGTTGGCAAATTTCTGCCAACCGTCGCCAGGCATTTTGGATAACAACGAGCCTTTACCATGCACCACCTCATCATGCGAGAAGGGTAGTACGAAGTTCTCGCTATATGCATATACCTGTGCAAAGGTCAGCTCGTTATGGTGATAGCGGCGATAGATCGGATCGTGCTCGAAATAACGCAGGCTGTCATTCATCCATCCCATATTCCACTTGATCGAGAAACCCAAGCCACCCAAGTAGACCGGACGTGACACACCGGGCCAAGCAGTGGACTCTTCAGCCATGGTCAAAGCGCCAGGAAACTCTTCGTGCACCATGATGTTCATCTCGCGCAGGAACTGTACCGCATCAAGGTTCTCTCTGCCACCGTATTTGTTAGGGATCCATTCACCCGCTTTGCGCGAATAATCTAGGTACAACATAGATGCCACCGCATCCACGCGCAGACCGTCGAAGTGGAATTCCGACAACCAATAGTGCGCACTGGACATCAGGAATGATTTAACCTCGTTACGGCCAAAATTGAAGATGTGCGTGCCCCAGTCCTGATGGAAGCCTAAACGCGGATCTTCATGTTCATAGAGCGCAGTACCATCAAATCTGGCCAAGGCCCAGCTATCCTGAGGAAAGTGTGCTGGCACCCAATCCAAAATCACACCCAAACCAGCTTGATGGCAGGCATCTACCAATTGACGCAATTCGTCGGGGGAGCCAAAGCGACTACTAGGCGCAAAATATCCCGAGCACTGATAGCCCCAAGACTCATCCAGTGGATGCTCAGTGACCGGCATCAGTTCGATATGGGTATAACCCATGCCTTTTACATAAGGCACTAGATCCAGCGCTAATTCCTTGTAACTATAGAAGCGACCATCGGGGTGTCGCTTCCAAGAACCGACATGCACTTCATAGATATTGATAGGAGCATGCAACCAGTCCCAGCTGGCGCGTTTTTGCATCCAATCGCCATCTAGCCAGCAATGATCATGAGCAGGTGCCGCTAACGCGGCAGTACCCGGACGCATTTCGTAACCTTGTGCATAGGGGTCAGTCTTGGTCAGAATGTGTCCTGTATTACGATTACGTATCTCGTAACGATACAAGGCATGTTGCGCAACTTCAGGGATGAATAATTCCCAAATTCCGCTAGAACCATGCGAGCGCATCGGATTCAAGCGACCATCCCATTGATTAAACTCGCCAATCACGCTAACGCGCTCTGCATTGGGCGCCCATACCGCGAAACGTGTACCGTGCACGCCATTGATTTGAATAGGGTGTGAACCCAGTACGCGGTAACTTTGCTTTAGTTTTCCGGCGCTGAAAAGATTCAGATCGTGCGCTGAAATATGCGCGGGAAACTGGTAAGCGTCGTAAATGTCACGACTCAACTGACCTTCATTGATGCTTACTTTGTAGGGCCGTTTAGGTTCGGTTTTGCCGCGCCATTCGAACACGCCGGCGGGGTGAGTGCACTTGAACGCGGGAGCATCCGGGGCGTCGAGTAAAGTGATCTTTGTTGCGTAAGGGTGGTAAACACGGATGACCCAATCTGAACCTTCACGATGTATGCCGAGTAGGCTGAAAGGGTCGTAAAGACGGGCTTGCAACAACGCTTCCAATAAACTATTCACTTAAGCTCCCATTGTTCTTGTCTAGTTGATCGATTGTAAACGATAATGCTCGGGCGACAATAAGGTAAATACACGGGAGAGAAAAAATGAATGCTGAGTTGGGCTATTTACAAAAAAAATACCATGTTGCTTCAGGTGATCCTGCACCACGTTTCGTTAGTCGAATAACCAAGAATACCTACGCGATGGTTTTAGCGGGTGGTCGCGGCAGTCGTTTACACCAACTTACGGACTGGCGTGCCAAACCCGCAGTGCCTTTTGGCGGAAAATTCCGCATCATCGATTTTGTCCTATCCAATTGCGTCAACTCGGGCATACGTCGTATCGGCGTCGCTACGCAGTACAAATCACATAGTCTTATTCAGCATATCCAGCGCGGCTGGTCATTTCTGAATGGCCAGTTCGGCGAGTTTGTAGACTTGCTGCCTGCGCAACAGCGCGTCAGTGAAGAACACTGGTATCAAGGTACGGCCGATGCTGTTTTTCAAAATCTGGACATCATCCGCGAATCTAAGTGCGATTTCGTACTGGTCTTGGCAGGTGATCACATCTACAAGATGGACTACGGCAAATTGTTGGCCTTCCACGTGGAAAGTAAAGCCGACATGACTGTCGCTTGTTTAGAAGTACCGATTGCAGAAGCGGCGGCCTTCGGCGTCATGGATGTAGATAAAGACTCACGCGTGGTAGGTTTCGTTGAGAAGCCTGCCAACCCACCATCTATCCCAGGCAATCCCGAAAAATCATTGGCCAGCATGGGTATTTATGTATTCAACAGCCAGTTCCTTTACGAGCAGCTGATACGTGATGCAGACGACCCGAAATCTAGCCATGACTTTGGTAAAGATCTGATCCCGCACATGGTGGAAAAGTACCGCGTGTTTGCGCAAAGTTTTGAACAGAGTTGCGTAGGGATGGGAGATGACAATATCCCTTACTGGCGTGACGTCGGAACCATTGATTCCTATTGGGAAGCCAGTATGGAATTGACCAAAGTTATTCCAGATTTGAATATGTACGATCAAGAATGGCCAATCTGGACCCATCAAGAGCAGCTCCCGCCGGCCAAGTTTGTGTTTGATGAGCCTGAACGCCGTGGTGTTGCTGTGGACTCCTTGGTCTCCGGCGGTTGCATCGTAAGCGGCTCAACGGTGCGTCACTCACTGCTGTTCTCGGATGTGCGAGTAAATAGCTATTCGATCATTGAAGATTCCGTGCTCCTAACCAATGTGGACGTTGGTCGCTATGTCACCTTGAAGAAGGTCATCATAGATAAAAATTGCAAGATACCTGAAGGCATGAGCATAGGCGTGAATCCAGAAGAAGATCGCAAGCGTTTCCATGTCAGCGCCAATGGAGTGACGCTAGTCACCCCAGAAATGTTGGGTCAGGTCGTACACAGTATCCGTTAATTCCACCAGCAAAGCCCTGTCTTCTGACGGGGTTTCTTTTATGAAAAAATCTGTAGACCTCGTATTCCTCTGGCATATGCATCAGCCGGATTATCGTGACTATTCCACGGGTGATTTCGTCCTGCCCTGGACGTATTTGCATGCCATCAAAGATTACACCGATATGGCTTATCACTTGGAGAAACATCCCAAGATTAGAGCCGTATTGAATTTTGTTCCTATTCTGCTCGATCAGCTTGAGGACTATGTCGATCAATTTTCTAGCGGAAAATTACGCGACCCGTTGTTGAGATTGCTGGCGCACAAATCTCCTAATGAATTGACCGCTGCACAACGCGATCTTGCACTCGATGCTTGTTTTCGATGCAATCACGAAAAGATGGTTGTGCCATTCTCGGCTTACAAACGCCTCATGGATTTGCATAGTGCGGTACAAGGACAGGGGGATGCAGCACTGTCGTATCTGTCAGGTCAATACTTGGCCGACTTGGTCACTTGGTATCATTTGTCCTGGTGCGGGGAGAGCGTTCGACGCGAATCCCCTTTATTGTCCAGACTGATGCACAAGGGTGAAGGCTTTAGCTATCAGGACAGAAAAGAGTTACTGGATCTGATAGGTGATTTAGTTAGCAACGTCATTCCTCGTTATCGCAAGCTAGCTAAGACCGGACAGATAGAGATCTCTGCCACACCTCACTACCACCCATTAGCGCCACTGATGATTGATTTTGCTAGCGCGCGCGAGGCAATGCCTGATGTACCCTTGCCGGTCTCGGCATTTTATCCGGGTGGCAAGGAGCGGGTTGCGCAACACATCGCTAAAGCGAAAAAGAGCCATGCGGCGCGATTCGGCAAAGAACCCAAAGGTATGTGGCCTGCCGAAGGCTCTATTTCCGATGCGACTTTACGGGTGATGGCAGAGGAGGGCTGCGGTTGGGCTGCCAGTGGTCAGACTGTTTTGGTCAATAGTTTACGCCGTCATCGCATGCTTTCTGATAGTCGCGCGACTTATCTCTATCGCCCCTATAAAATTGCAGGAACTTCCGGCGATATCAGTTGCTTCTTCCGTGACGATAATCTGTCTGACTTAATCGGCTTTGAATATGCACGTTGGGACGGTAAGGCCGCTGCTACGCACTTTGTTAGTCAAGTCGAAGAAATCGCTAGGCATGCAATAGAGTCCGAGTCGCCCGTTGTGAGTGTCATTTTAGATGGTGAAAATGCATGGGAATACTACCCGTATAACGGATTCTATTTCTTGGACCACCTCTATACCGAGTTGGAACATCACGCAAAGATACATACCAACACCTACAGTAACTATCTCAAGCTGAGTCCGATTAGATCTGATGTAGCTAAGACCATAGAATTGCCTAGTATTGTTGCGGGTAGCTGGGTTTATGGTAATTTTTCGACTTGGATAGGATGCAAGGATAAGAATCTAGCTTGGGATTTATTATGTGAAGCAAAATTATGTTATGACCAAGTCATGACCAGCGGCAAATTGACGGAAAAAGAACAAGTCGCTGCCGAGCGGCAGCTTTGTTCCTGTGAGAGCTCAGACTGGACTTGGTGGTTTGGTGACTACAATCCATCATTGTCAGTTGCGAGCTTTGATCGTCTCTATAGGCATAATCTGCGCGAGTTGTACCGCCTGATTAAGTTGCCGGCCCCACATAACCTCTCCGAACCGATCAGCTTAGGTAGTGGCGCGACAGATGTTTCCGGTGCAATGCGCCGTGCGACAGAGTAATCATTTATTAATTGGTAATCCCAAACAGGCACTGGCTATGTTATCCAAACGCACCAATGGCATACTTTTACACCCCACCTCTTTGCCAGGACCATATGGATCAGGAGACTTTGGATCGGGGGCGTATCAATTCATAGACTGGTTGAAGAGTGCCGGGCAGAGTTACTGGCAAATGTTGCCACTAGGCGAGATAGGGCCAGGTAATTCTCCCTATATGAGTTGCTCGGCCTTTGCTGGAAATATGCTGCTAATCGATTTGGGCGATTTAGCTAAGCATGGCTGGTTATCCGAGACTGATTTACTGCCCAATAAGAATGCCAATGAAAGTCGTGTCGACTTTAGTGTCGTCGTTCCTTTTCGTATGGAGCGTTTGCGTCGTGCGGCAACTGCATTTTTTTCTACTCGCAGCGAACTCTATAAGGATTTCGAAAATTTTTGTCTGTCTGAAAGTAAATGGTTAGATGACTACGCTTTATTCAAAACTATAGAACATAGCCAGAACGGCAGTGGCTGGAGTCATTGGCCAAACGATCT
>JAVHRA010000252.1:0-4895 GCA_036171395.1 Gallionella sp.
TTGTCGAGGACATGGTGCGCGACGTGGCGGCAGTACTGAATGCCGATAAGCGTATCGATGCTTACATCGTCGAGTCTGAGAACTTTGAGTCCATCCACAATCATTCCGCTTATGCTTTGATCGAGCGTGACAAGACCAAGGAATAAAGAGCGCGGGGAGATGGGTAAGCCAATTTTTAGGTTACTCGTCGCCCTACCCGCTTAGCCTTCCCGATGTTATGAAACCCATCGCCATCTTTCGTCATGTTGCAGTCGAAGGTCCCGGTTATCTGGGCGAATTCCTTACCGCACGCAATATCCCTTGGCAGTTGATTGCTATCGATGCACATCACTCTATGCCGAGCAGGGCCAGCGCTTATTCGGGCTTGGTGTTTATGGGCGGCCCCATGAGCGTCAACGACGACCTACCTTGGATAGCGCAGTCATTGGCGTTGATACGCGAGGCGGTGGCGCTGGATATTCCCGTGCTGGGGCACTGCTTGGGTGCGCAGCTGATGGCCAAGGCGCTGGGCGCTGTTGTGACACGCAATCCCGTAAAAGAAATCGGCTGGTGGCCAGTGACCGTGGCTGATAATGATACGGCACGTGCATGGTTTGGTGGCGTGACATCGTTCACTGCCTATCATTGGCATGGTGAGACTTTTTCCTTACCTAGCGCTGCGACCCTTCTATTATCTAGCGCAGCATGCGTCAATCAAGGTTTTGTCATGGGTAAGCATTTGGCTTTGCAATGTCATGTTGAAATGACCGCTGACATGGTGCATGAATGGTGTGCAGTGGGCATTGCTGAGATTGAGCAAAGTCTGGAAAGCCGCTTTGTGCAATCTGTTGCGCAAATGTCACAACTCTCACCCAGTTTGGTTTTTGCTTCGCAAAAAATCGCTGCCCAGTTGTATACCAAATGGCTCACTGCTGCGTTAAACTTGCCGTCGTCGTAGGGGCAATTAGAGATTTAGCGGCTGACCTTTGACTTCGTTTCATTTATTCAGAAGTAAATTTATTTAAATTACTAAGGAGAGCTTCATGAAGAAATTGATTGCGTTGGCATGTTTGGGTTTTGCAGTAGTTGTTTCCGCTCCGGCTTTTGCAGGGGCACAACAAGACAAGATGAAAGGCTGTAATGCTGAAGCCAAGGGTATGAAGGGCGATGAGCGCAAAGCGTTTATGAGCAAGTGTCTGAAGAAAGATTATGTGTTGAAAGCGAATGCCGCTCCGGCTGCGGAAGGAAAAGCGACCGCGACCGCCGCACCTACTCAGCAGAACAAGATGAAAACCTGTAATGCAGATGCCAAGACCAAAGCGCTGAAGGGTGCGGAACGTAAGACATTCATGAGCTCTTGCCTGAAAGGTTGATTGGAAGGACGGGCTGTTCATTAAGTCTGTAGCAATCTGGAACGCGCCGCAAGGCGCGTTCTTCGTTTGTGTTTGCGGGTGTTCGTGAGCAGATACTGACAGTGTATAATCCGCGCTCCCTACACGCCCCGCCGTGCACTACATGTTGCGCAAAAACTAAAAAAACAATGATCAAAAGATTTCTCAAACGGGTGTTCCGCAAGTCCGAAAAAGTAAAGACCGTGGGTAACGCGAAGGTCATCCCATTTGCTTTGCATGGCGTGGCGAGTGAGCAGATTAGTTATGGCAGCAAGAAGGTCACCGATGGCCTGCAGGCCTCAGGATTTGAGGCTTATGTAGTGGGTGGCGCGGTGCGCGACTTGTTGCTGGAAAAGACTCCCAAGGATTTCGATGTCGCTACCGATGCGACTCCCGAGGAAGTGCGTCGTGTGTTCCGCCGCTCGCGCATCATTGGCCGCCGCTTTAGATTAGTGCATGTGATGTTTGGCGAGGAAGTGGTGGAGGTCTCGACCTTTCGTCGCATGATAGAAGCCGAAGATGCGCAGACCGACGAGCATGGTCGTTTGCTGCGTGACAATGAGTTTGGCGACCGTGAGCAAGATGCGGCACGTCGCGATTTCACTGCCAATGCCTTGTATTACGACCCGACCACCCAGCAAATATTCGACTATCACAACGGTTATGCCGATACCTGCGACGGTGTGCTGCGCATGATAGGCGACCCGGCAGTGCGTTACCGTGAAGACCCGGTACGCATGCTGCGTGCGGTGCGCCTGTCCGCTAAGTTGGGCATCAAACTGGATGCTGCGACTGCCGCGCCCATCGCCAAAATGAAGCGCTTGTTGGACAACGTGCCGGAGGCGCGTCTGCTCGATGAGGTGTTGAAGATGTTGCTGTCCGGTCACTCTTACGAGTGTATCCAGCAGCTGCGCAATATGGATTTGCATCAAGGCTTGCTGCCTTTGCTGGATGTGATCTGGGAGCGGCCCGTGGGTGAGAAGTTCATCATGCTGGCACTGCACAATACTGATGACCGTTTGCGTCAAGACAAGACTGTGTCACCCGCATTCCTGTTTGCAGCTTTGTTGTGGCCGGAAGTGCGCATGGCTTGCGAAGCGCGTGTGAATCTGGGCGAGCGTCCGGTGGGCGCAATGCACGAAGCAATGGACGAGGTGTTGGCGAAGCAGAAGAAGCGCATGGCCATCCCGCATCGTCACGATGCGGTGATGAAAGAGATCTGGCTGATGCAGCAACGTTTTGAGCAATGCTCGGGGCAGCGTCCCTATCGTCTCTTAGAGCATCCGCGTTTCCGTGCCGGTTATGATTTTCTGCTGTTGCGCTGTGCTAGCGGTGAAGTGGATGAAGAACTGGGTCTGTGGTGGGACGAGTTCCAAGATACCAGCACGACGCGCCGCGAAGAGATGCTGCAACCGGAAAAATCCGGTGAAAAAAAACGTCGCCGCCGCAAGCCACGCAAAAAGCCTGACGCTGCACAGGGTGCAACACTAGGCAACGACTCGGCTGATTGATGGCTCATATCGCTTATATCGCTTTAGGTAGCAATCTGGACGATCCACGCGCACAAGTTTTGCGCGGTTTCAACGCGCTGGAAAAGTTGCCTAGTAGCCGTTTGTTGGCACGTGCTTCGCTGTATGCCAGCGCCCCAGTGGGCTATCTGGATCAGCCTGATTTCGTCAACTCGGTGGCCAAAATCGCCACAAACTTGACCCCGCAAGCTTTGCTGCAAGCCGTGCTGGATGTCGAGCATCAGCATGGCCGTGAACGTACTTTCCAGAACGCGCCGCGCACCTTGGATCTGGACGTGTTGTTGTATGACGACTTGGTGATGCACCAACACGGTCTGACCATTCCGCACCCGCAGATGCATCTGCGCGCTTTTGTCTTGCAACCCCTGCTGGAGATTGCCGCTGACTGCGTTATACCCGGTGTGGGCAGGGCGGATATAGCAGCACAAGCGTGTGCCGACCAAACTTTGCAACGTATCCGTGAGGACCGTGATGCTGTTCGATAAATACCGTTATGTGGTGATAGAAGGGCCGATAGGTGTGGGCAAGACCAGCCTCACGCACAAGCTGGCGCATCATCTGCAAGCCAACACGCTGTTGGAGCGTCCCGAGGAAAATCCGTTCCTCGCCAAATTCTATGAAGACCCAGCACGTCACGCGCTGGCGACGCAGTTGTTCTTTCTATTTCAGCGCGGCAACGAGGTGCGCGAACTGACGCAGATGGATTTCTTCCAGCAGACCACGCTGTCCGATTATCTGTTCGACAAAGATAGGCTGTTCGCACGCTTGAATCTCTCCGACGATGAGTTCAGCCTGTATCAGCAGGTGTATCAGAACATTGCGCTGCAAGTGCCGACACCCGATCTGGTCATCTACCTGCAAGGCTCGACCGACACGCTACTTACGCGCGTACACAAGCGCGCTTTGCCATACGAGCGCAACATCAGCGACGATTATCTGGTCAGACTGGCGCGCAGCTACAGCGATTTCTTCCATCACTACGATGCCGCGCCGGTGCTGGTGGTGAATAGTGATAATCTGGACTTCATTGGCAACAAGGATCACTTCGATCTGCTGCTGCAACGTATCAGCGATATGCGCAGTTCGCGCGAGTTTTTTAGTTTGGGAGGATGACATGCGCACCACATTGACCGCACTGCAAACCTTGCGCAAACAGAACGAAAAGATCGCTATGCTGACCTGCTACGACGCCAGCTTCGCCGCGCTCCTGGAAGCGCAGGGCGTGGATGTGTTGCTGGTGGGCGACTCGCTGGGCATGGTGTTGCAAGGACACGAATCGACCCTGCCGGTGACACTGGACGAGATGGTCTATCACACCGCCTGTGTGGCGCGCGGCGCGCAGCTGGCCTTCATCATCGGCGACCTGCCGTTCGGCACTTTCCAGATCAGCCCGCAGCAGACCTTTGCACATGCCGCTCACTTGATGGCTGCGGGTGCGCAGATGGTCAAGCTGGAAGGTGGCGCGGAAATGGTGGAGACCGTGCACTTCCTCACCGCGCGCGGCATCCCAGTGTGCGGACACATCGGTCTCACCCCGCAGTCCGTGCATCAACTCGGCGGCTATCGCGTGCAGGGCAAGAGTGCCGAAGCCGCGCAGCGCATCATTGCTGATGCGCTAGCCTTGCAACAGGCTGGTGCCGGCATGATCGTGTTGGAAGCCGTGCCCGCCGCGTTGGCCGCCGAGATCACCGCGCAACTGTCCATCCCCACCATAGGCATAGGCGCAGGGGTGGATTGCTCCGGCCAGGTGTTGGTGTTGCACGATATGCTGGGCATCTATCCGGGCAAGAAGGCGCGCTTCGTCAAAGATTTTATGGTCGGGTCTACCTCCATCGCTGCTGCCGTTAAAGCCTATGTGGATGCCGTCAAAGCTGGCAGCTTCCCCGCCGCAGAGCATAGCTTCTGAACAACTGACGCGATCAATAGCTGACCAACTTGGCGGCCAACCATGCCGCAACCTGTGCCGCACCTGTGGGCGCGGCGTGGTGCGGACGCT
>JAVHRA010000252.1:4995-7494 GCA_036171395.1 Gallionella sp.
GCCAACCATGCCGCAACCTGTGCCGCACCTGTGGGCGCGGCGTGGTGCGGACGCTCTTGTGTATATAGCACAGCGAAGTCGTGCACCAATGCACCGTTCTGCGCATCTGCGCGTGATACTTCTTTGCCCACGCCGTGCTGTTCTAACCATCCCACTAGAGCGGGCGACTCGGGCCAGTCGGCCCTATTGACATACGACACCGGCACACCGCTGTAGGTCGCTTCGACAAAGCTGCCGTAACCTGGCTTGCATAGCAGCACATCGCTGCTGGCGAGCAGGTCGCTGAAGCTCATTCCCACTGATTCGAGCACGATGGCATCGGGGTGTAGTGCTTGCCAACTTTGTTGTACCAGATACTTCACACCATCGATGCGCGGCCAATTCTCTATGGGCAAGCGCGTGGCGATACCGCCCATGCTCACCAGCACCAACTTCTGCTGTTTGGATAGGCGCAACTGGCGATCCAGCGCATCGCGACGGTTGATGCCCAAGTCGGCGATGGGCGCAACGGGGAGCAGATTGGGTAATGAGCTCATCGCCATACCTGGGGTGGCACGTAGGAAGGCATCGGCATTCATGTAACAACTCTTGATTTGAGCGGTGACAGCATCATCGCCACAGTAGTGGCGATAGATGTCATACCAGTTCAGCGAACACAACGCGGCATTGCCGATACCCGCACGCTGCGCACCGGCAAGGGCGAGATAGCCCACGTTGGAGAATACATAGTCCGCGCGCAGTTTCTGTAGTAGCGCAGCTTCGCCAGCGACACGTGCTGCCCAATCGGCATGAAAGGACTGATAGGCCAGTCGACTGTCCTCGGCGCGCACATCCAAGGCCGAGGACATCACCATGCCTATATCGCCTTCGCTTTGTAGATGTTCAAAAGGCACGCGGATGCGAGAGCGCAGATGGCTGATGGGCACGGCCGAGCGCACCGTGATGCGTAGCTTGGGCATCACCTCATGCAGGGCATTCAAAATCGGAGCGGTCTGCGCTACATGGCCAAAGCCGTGGCCGGAGATGGAAACGACGAGATGTTGCACGTTGTTCAGAGCGAGGTGGGAAGCGTGGTGGTGTTGCGATGCTTGCGCAAAGATTCTGGCAACTCGGTGTTGCAACCGAACATGAAATGCCCCGGCTCGTATGATAGTTGTGGCGTAACCGATTTAGGTCGGAGACGTAACAATCTTTCATTCGAGTGTTGTGTTTGGAATTTTTGCGTGGCAGCCCCAGCCAATCCGGCGAGCAGGTCGGAACCATCGAACTCGGCAAAGTGTGGCTTGAAGGAGTTGTCCTGTCGCATACGGATTCGGTCTTGGTCGGAAAGTAAAGAGGCGGAATGATACCGTTGAATATTGCTGCCAACAATCAGGAAGGGACTTGAGTTGTCGCCAACAGACGGACGGTTACACCGAGGTATTTTGCTATCATGTGACCGTCGTGTTTCTAAGTTCAGGGAGATGTGTCTATGAGTGATGACAATCAATTGGATAGCGCGGATCAACGCAAGATGAATCAAACAGCACCGCATCATCATGTCGAGTGGACCGATATCGGTACCGCAGAAGTCAGCGTCGATTTGTTTGGACATGCCAAAGTCCATGTCATACACGAGCATGACCACTCGCGTCGCAATGGACTCATTGCTAGCATTAGTCTCGCTGTAATCGCTGTGGCCTTAGTCGGCTATATGTTGAGTGCCAATGATGAACTCGTGCCGGCAGAGTCGCCAAGCAACTCATCGCAACAGCCACCCGCCCTCGTTATCGATACACCTTCCCCTGAAGTTACGCCTGCGAGCGCAGTTGCCCCTGCCGTTAAGCCACAAGCCAAACTTAGAGCCGTCGTGCCCCCAGCAACCACCGCAGCCTCGGCGCCGCTTGCGGTCAAGCCCATACCGCTGGCAAAACCAGCTGCCGTCCCCAAGCCTAAGTCTGTCGTGACAGGTAGCGCGCTTAGCAGCCCGATTCAGCCCGGCGAGCTCGGCACTAGCCCAAGCAAACCTTCGAGTGATAGCAGTAATTGAATACGTAGTTACGTTGCACACACAGCTACAGCTGCGACGCAGATGCGTATGCATAAGTGAGTAACGACGAGGGGGGTGTTGGCGGAGAGTGTGCGACGGGGGAGGGCCAGATCCATTCGGATCCGGCCCCAACTATTACTTCTTGCCCATCAATTTGATCGTGATGACGGCCACAACCAAGCCTACAACAGCAGCGATACCGATTGCATACATAATGGTATTAAAGATATTCATCTAGGTCTCCTCCAGAGCATTTTGTGTAAGGGTAGAAATATAACCCGGCGGCAATTTATCATAAATTGCGCACCGAGAAAATCAGACTTTATCAATCAAGTAAACAGCTTGCCAGCAGCGCAATAACGCCGGTTTTATAAGTCGGGTATCTGCCAATCTATCTCCGCTTTTTCAGCTGCCCGTAATGCGTCGTTTATCTTGGAGAACGGACGGCTGCCAAAGAAGCCGCGATGTGC
>JAVHRA010000253.1:0-1587 GCA_036171395.1 Gallionella sp.
CAGATGGGCGCGGAAGCCTTGCTCGGTCAGGGCGACATGCTCTATCTGCCACCGGGGACCGGCTATCCGCAACGTGTGCATGGCGCTTTCGTCTCCGATCAGGAGGTGCATCGCATCGCCGAATATTTAAAATCCTTGGGCGAGCCGCTCTATATCGATGGCGTGCTCAACTCCTTGGATGAGGCGGGTGAAGGCGGTGCAGCGGGCGGTGCCGGCGCAGCGGCCTTGGGCTCCGAGGCCGACCCGCTCTACGATCAAGCCGTAGAAGTGGTACTCAAATCGCGCCGCGCCTCCATCTCGTTGGTGCAGCGCAATCTGCGCATAGGCTATAACCGCGCCGCCCGTCTGGTGGAGCAGATGGAATCCGCCGGGTTGGTTTCTGCCATGCAGAGCAATGGCAATCGCGAGATATTGGCCCCAAACAACAGGGAAGGATAAAGCGCGTAACGATGCGCTCTTTCCCCTTTGTGCTTTTCTCCCCCTCACTTTTAGGTATCAGTATGTTAAGAAAACTCATTATCAGTCTTGCCCTTTTGTTGTGTGCGACGCAGGTACAGGCGAGTGCGATAGAGAAGCTCAAAGGCTATATCTCCGCAACGCACTCTGCACAGGCCGACTTTAGTCAGGAGGTGTTGGATCAGAACGGCAAGCGCGTGCAGAGCGCATCGGGCGTGATGCAGTTTCAGCGCCCCGGCAAGTTCCGTTGGACTTATGTGAAGCCATACGAACAGCTCATCATCGGTGATGGGGCCAAGTTCTGGCTATATGACGCCGATCTGAATCAGGTCACGGTCAAGAAGCTGGATGCCGCATTGGGTAGCAGTCCGGCCGCCTTGCTGTCGGGTAGCAATGAGATCGAACGCGGTTTCGTGCTGAGTGAATTGGTCGGGCGCGAGGGCCCATATGAGTGGTTGCAAGCCACGCCCAAAACGGCCGAGACCAGTTTCGAGAAGATCCTGATGGCATTCGATAGCAAAGGTGATCTGGTGGTGATGGAGTTGAATGACGCCTTCGGTCACAAGACTGTGCTGCGCTTCAGTCATATGCAGCACAACCCCAAGTTCTATCCCCAGCAGTTCAAGTTCACACCGCCCAAGGGGGCAGATGTGCTAGGTGAGTAATACATGTTGACTGTTAAAACTCCCAGCCAATCGCTCACGCCCGCAGTCTTAAAAATCAAGCCTAGCCGCGAGCAGTTTGAGCAATTTAAAGTTAAGTTGGCGGAGCTGGTTGCGCAGATTAGCGCTAGCCCGAATGAGTCCGAAGAGCACCACAAGAATCACATTTCAGACTTTCTGAAATACGCCTTTAAGTTTCCCGCCTACTTCATCAACACCAGCGAGCGCATCGATCTGGCGGTTCATAACGGCAAGTCGGCTACTGATTCGGTGGGGATCATCCTTGAGATAAAGCGTCCTGGTAATCAGACCGAAATGCCCACGCTGGACAATCTCAATGTCAGGGCAATGCAAGAGCTGGTGCTGTATTACCTGCGCGAACGCCTGCGCATCATGGGCAAGAATTATGCAGTTAAGCACCTCATCATTACCAACGGTTACGAATGGTTTGTTTTTGATGCGCAGGTTT
>JAVHRA010000254.1:0-4890 GCA_036171395.1 Gallionella sp.
ATACTCTATCCATCTGAGCTACGAGCGCGTTGTATAGGCATGCAGCTTAACGCCTTTTGATTGCGGACAAGTGACTACTTGTCGGCAAATTCTTACTCCATCAGGCGTCTTGATCGAGATCGAAGGCCTTGTGCAACACACGCACCGCCAACTCCAAATACTTCTCGTCGATAACGACGGAAATCTTGATCTCGGAAGTGGAGATCATCTGGATGTTGATGCCTTCTTCGGCCAGGGTACGGAACATCTTGCTGGCGATGCCGACGTGCGAGCGCATACCCACGCCAACCACGGAAACCTTGGCCGCTTTGCTGTCACCGATCACTTCACGTGCGCCGATGTGCGGTTGCACTTGGGTCGTGAGGATGTCCATGGCACGAGCGAACTCGTTGCGGTGCACCGTGAAAGAAAAATCAGTAGAACCATCCACGCCCATGTTCTGAATAATCATGTCGACATCAATGTTGGCATCGCTGACCGGCCCCAGTATTTGGTAAGCGATGCCGGGTTTGTCGGGCACGCCGATGACGGTAATTTTGGCTTCATCGCGATTGAACGCGATACCTGAAATAATGGCTTGTTCCATTTTATTTCCTTCCTCAAAAGTAATCAGTGTGCCGTCGCCCTCTTCCTCGAAGCTGGACAGCACACGCAGTTTGACTTTGTACTTACCCGCGAATTCGACCGAACGTATCTGCAAGACTTTGGAGCCTAGGCTCGCCATTTCCAGCATCTCTTCGAAGGTGATGGTCTTGAGACGACGCGCCTCTGGAACTAGGCGCGGATCGGTGGTGTAGACACCATCCACATCAGTATAGATCTGGCATTCATCTGCACGCAGCGCTGCTGCAATCGCCACACCGGTAGTATCCGAGCCGCCACGACCTAAAGTGGTGATATTGCCGTTCTCATCCATACCTTGGAAGCCCGCTACCACGACCACGCAATCATCGCTCAAGTCAGCGCGGATGTTGTGTTCGTCTATGGACATGATGCGTGCTTTGGTGTGTGCGCTGTCGGTCACGATTTTGACTTGACCGCCGGTGTAGCTCTTGGCTTTCACGCCAATTTCTTTGAGCGCCATGCACAACAAGCCTATGGTGACCTGTTCACCGGTAGACACGATCACGTCCAGTTCACGTGGATCAGGATGTGCTTGTATCTCTTTGGCCAACGCGATGAGACGATTGGTCTCGCCGCTCATCGCCGACAACACCACCACCACTTGATGACCTTGCGCTTTGAATTTCGCGACGCGACGCGCCACGTTCTTGATGCGTTCCGGATTACCGACGGACGTACCGCCGTATTTCTGCACGATTAATGCCACGATGTACTCTCTATCCCTGCCAAAAAATGGGCGCGATTATAGCTTACCTGTATAAAAAAGAGAGGGACGTGCGCAGTGCTTTGTTAAACTCGGCTATCACAGCCGTTTATAGGTGCGCCATGCCCAAGATCGTTACCCGCCCCATCCCCGCCACAGCTGCTCAACAGCTGGTATCAGCCGGCTACCGACCCGCTTTGGCGCGCATCTTCGCAGCACGCGGCATCACCGATAGCACGCAACTGGAACACAGCCTGAGTAATTTGCTACCGGTCAGCGGTCTGAAGAACGCCGCGACAATGGCGAGCAAACTGGCGGATGCCATCGTCGCGGGTAAGCGCTTGTTGATCATCGCCGATTACGATGCGGATGGCGCAACCGCCTGTGCAGTAGCGGTGCGCGGCTTGTCCTTATTCGGCGCTAAAGTCGATTTCATCGTGCCCAATCGCTTCACCTACGGCTACGGTTTGACACCCGAGATCGTGAGGCTGGCCGCAGAGTCTCGTCCCGACATACTAATCACCGTAGACAACGGCATCGCCAGCGTGGAGGGTGTAGCGGAAGCCCATCGCCTCGGCATGCAAGTGTTGGTCACCGACCACCATCTGCCGGGCGACGTGCTGCCGGATGCGGAGTGCATCGTCAATCCCAACCAACCCGGCTGCTCTTTCGCCAGCAAAAATCTGGCGGGCGTGGGTGTGATGTTTTATGTATTGCTGGCCTTGCGCGCTGAGTTGCGCCAGCGCGGACTGCTCAGTGAGGCGCAGGGCAAGCGCCTTATCGACCTGCTCGATCTGGTTGCACTGGGCACGGTGGCGGACGTAGTGAAGCTCGATCAAAACAATCGCATCCTGGTACAACAAGGGCTGCTACGCATCCGTGCGGGCAAGACCTGCGCGGGTATCGCGGCACTATTCCAAATCGCCAAAAAAAATCCGGCGCGCGTCATCAGTCAGGACTTGGGCTTCGCCATCGGCCCGCGCCTCAATGCCGCAGGTCGATTGGAAGACATGCGTTTAGGCATAGATTGCCTGCTCAGCGATGATGCGGACGCGGCCCTGTTGATGGCGACACGCTTAGATGAATTGAATCGCGAGCGGCGCAGCATCGAGACTGATATGCAAGAAGCCGCGCTGGCGACCTTAGCCAACATACAGGTCAGCGATAACTACAGCCTCGCCCTATACGATGAGGACTGGCATCAGGGTGTAATAGGCATACTGGCCTCGCGCCTCAAGGATAAATTCCATAGACCCGTGATTGCTTTCGCCGCAGCGGGTAATGGCGAGCTGAAAGGCTCGGGACGTTCCATAGGCGCGCTGCATCTGCGCGATGCACTCGACCTGATTAGCAAACGTCATCCCACCCTAATCAAAAAATTCGGCGGCCATGCCGCAGCAGCCGGACTGAGTATCGCAGCAAGCGATTTCGAGCACTTTGTCGGCGCCTTCGAAACCGTGGTGCGCGAACTCATGAGCGTAGCCGATTTGCAGCAAAGACTGGAAAGTGATGGCGGGTTGCTTGCTCAGGACATAGACCTGCCCTTCGCGCAACAACTCGACCAGCAGATATGGGGGCAAGGATTCCCCGCACCGCTGTTCGACGACGACTTTGTGGTGCAGCAACAACGCGTGGTAGGCGAGAAACATCTCAAGTTACGCCTGCAAAAATCCGGCATGCTCTTCGAAGCTATGCTATTCGGCCATGCCGAGCCGCTGCCCGATGACATCCACGCGCTCTACAGCGTGGGCGTGAATGAGTACAACGATAAGCGCAGCGTGCAACTACTGATACGTCATTGGGAATAAACTAACGGCGGCGTCACATAAACAAGAACCGAGATATAAAGACATAAGTATGGACACCACGCTACTACTCAATAACGGTATCGAATCTTTACCCCAATTCATCACCAGTCTCGCCATAGGTCTGCTGATAGGCTTGGAACGCGAGCGCAAAGATGCCCCCAAAGCCGGCTTGCGCACCTTCGCTCTGGTAGCGATGTTTGGCACACTCACCGCGCTACTTTCTACCAAGCTCGGCACCCCTTGGCTGCTTATCGCTGGACTGCTGGCGGTGGCGGCCATGATCATCGCCGCTTATCTGAATGACCGCAGCATCGATGCCGACCCTGGCACCACGACTGTGATTGCTCTACTGCTAAGTTACGGATTGGGCGCGATGGTCTGGTATGGCTTGGTTAAACTGGCGGTAATGCTAGCGATAGGGGTGACCGCGCTACTTTATTTCAAACCCGAATTGCGCGGCCTGTCGCAACGCATGGCGCGCCGCGACTTGGTCGCCATACTGCAATTCTGCGTGCTGACCTTCATTGTTCTCCCCATCCTGCCCGACCAGAACTACGGCCCCTATGATGCGGTCAACCCGCATCAAGCTTGGCTGATGGTGGTATTGATCTCGGGTATCAGCTTGAGCGGCTATGTCGCGCTCAAAGTGGTCGGCACCCGTTATGGCGCGCCCTTGCTGGGCGTACTGGGCGGCTTAGTCTCTAGCACCGCGACCACCCTGATTTACGCCAAGAATGGCAAGATTAGCGCTTCTGCCGCCAATCTGGCTGCGGCGATCATCATTATCGCCAGTACCGTGGTGCTGTTACGCTTGATGATACTGAGCACACTACTCAGTGACACTGCACAGCCCCACCTGCTGTTGGCGTTAGGTTGTGGACTGATCACTGGCTTGGCGGCCGCTTTATATAACTGGCGCAAAATGAAAACCGCTAGCGAGCTATACGTCCCTGAAACCAGCAACCCCGCCGAGTTGCACGCGGCGATGAGCTTTGGCTTGCTATATGTAATCGTGCTATTTGGTTCTGCCTGGATGATGGATGTGGCGGGTAGTCAGGGCTTATATATAGTGGCGCTCATCTCCGGATTAACTGATGTGGATGCCATCACCTTATCTAGTTTGCGCCTATCCAATCTCGGCCAACTCACCGAACAGCAGACTGCGCTCACCATCACCCTCGCATTTCTTGCCAATCTGGCCTTCAAGTTCGGCATGGTAGTGTTCATCGCCGGTTGGCCACTAGCACGCAAGGTAGCCGTGAGCTTCTTGGCCATCGCCGTGGGATTGCTATTCGGCATATTAGTACTGTAAGTTTGTCGCCACCGTCGCGCAGATTGTAAAATCCCCTAGTGGCTCTATAATGCCAGCCTCGCAAAATAGCTTTGCCATATCGGCACTATTTTTAACGCATCACAGTATCCAGTGCGGCCTCGCCGCACTTCGTTTTTTGGAAAAGATAATATGCCTATCATCACTTTGCCGGATGGCTCTAAACGCAGTTACGACCAGCCCGTCACCATCGCCGATGTCGCACTCAGTATAGGCGCAGGTCTGGCACGTGCCGCACTGGCAGGCAAAGTGGATGGCAAGTTGGTCGACACTTCCTATCTCATTGCGCAGGATGTATCGCTGGCCATCGTCACCGAAAAAGATGCCGACGGTCTGGAGATCATCCGCCACTCCACCGCACACTTGCTGGCATATGCAGTGAAGGAACTGTTCCCCGATGCACAGGTGACCATAGGTCCGGTCAT
>JAVHRA010000254.1:4990-7409 GCA_036171395.1 Gallionella sp.
CATATGCAGTGAAGGAACTGTTCCCCGATGCACAGGTGACCATAGGTCCGGTCATCGAAAATGGCTTCTTCTATGATTTCTCCTACCATCGCGCCTTTACCCCAGAAGACCTAGCGGCCTTAGAGAAGCGCATGGGTGAACTGGCAAAGCACGACCTCCCCGTGACACGTAAGGTCATGCCGCGTGACGAGGCCGTAGCCTATTTCAAGAGCATCAACGAGAACTACAAGGCCGAAATCATCGAGTCCATTCCGGCTGACCAAGATGTTTCTCTATATACAGAAGGTGATTTCACCGACCTGTGCCGCGGCCCTCACGTGCCCTCCACAGGTAAGCTGAAAGCATTCAAGCTGATGAAGTTGGCCGGTGCCTACTGGCGCGGCGACTCCAAGAACGAGATGCTGCAACGTATCTATGGCACGGCTTGGACAAAGAAGGATGAGCTGGACGCTTATTTGCATCAACTCGAAGAAGCTGAAAAGCGCGACCACCGCAAATTGGCCAAGCAACTAGATCTGTTCCATATGCAGGATTCCTCGCCCGGCATGGTGTTCTGGCACCCGAAAGGCTGGACGCTCTGGCAAGAGGTCGAGCAGTACATGCGCAAACAGTTCCGCAAGCATGACTACCAAGAAGTACGCACCCCTACCATCATGGATCGCTCGCTGTGGGAGAAGTCCGGCCACTGGGATAATTACCGCGACAATATGTTCACCACGGCTTCCGAGAACCGTGACTACGCGGTCAAGCCTATGAATTGCCCAGGCCATGTGCAAATCTTCAACCATGGCCTGCACAGCTACCGTGACCTGCCCTTGCGTCTGGCCGAGTTTGGCTCTTGCCACCGCAACGAGAGCTCCGGCTCACTGCACGGTCTGATGCGCGTGCGCGGCTTCACCCAAGACGATGCACATATCTTCTGTACCGAAGAGCAGGTGCAATCGGAAGTATCCAACTTCATCGTGATGCTCAACGAGGTGTACAGCGACTTCGGCTTCCATGAGGTGCTGGTCAAGCTGTCTACCCGTCCTGAAAAGCGCGTCGGCGCAGATGAAACTTGGGATAAGGCTGAAGCAGGTTTAGCCTCGGCATTAGATCAGAATGGTCTGGCCTATGATTTGCAACCCGGCGAAGGTGCGTTCTACGGCCCCAAGGTCGAGTTCACACTCAAGGACAGCCTAGGTCGCTTGTGGCAATGCGGCACCATCCAGTTGGACTTCAACTTGCCAGTGCGCCTAGATGCCGAGTTCGTCGATGAAGACAACACCCGCAAGCCCCCCGTGATGCTGCACCGCGCCATCTTGGGCTCGATGGAACGCTTCATCGGCATCCTCATCGAGCATCATGCCGGCGCTTTCCCGATGTGGCTCGCACCGATACAACTAGTGGTGATGAATATCTCGCAAGCGCAGGAGCAATATGCCACCCAAGTGGCCCAGCAATTAAAGGATGCCGGCCTGCGTGTGCAATTGGATTTGCGCAACGAGAAGATTACCTATAAAATACGCGAACATAGCTTACAGAAGTTACCCTATCAGTTGATTCTGGGTGACAAAGAAGTAGCAGCAGATTTGGTGGCCGTGCGTACCCGTAGTGGTGAAGATCTCGGACAAATGACGTTAGCAGCCTTGCTGGAACGTCTACATACCGAAATCAAAAACGGGTAGCACGGCTGAATTTTTTATAAGTGGAGATACTGCAATAGCACAAGATAAGTCACAACGCACCAATGAAATGATTACCGCACCTCAGGTGCGCCTCATCGGTGTAGAAAAAGAGCCCCTAGGGATTGTGTCCATTGCGGAAGCTTTACGCCTTGCGGATGTAGCAGAGTTGGATCTGGTTGAGATCTCACCTCTGGCTGATCCTCCCGTATGTCGCATCATGGACATCGGCAAGTTCAAATATGCCGAGAGCAAGAAGCTGCACGAAGCCAAGCTGAAGCAGAAGCAGGTGCAGATCAAAGAGATTAAGTTTCGTCCCGGTACTGACGATGGCGATTACAACATCAAGTTGCGCAATCTGATCAAGTTCCTAGGCGATGGCGATAAAACCAAGATCACTTTGCGTTTCCGTGGTCGCGAGATGGCTCATCAGGAAATTGGTATGCGCTTGATTGAACGGGTGCGTGCAGATTTAGAAGAACATGGTGTGGTAGAGCAGTTCCCCAAGATGGAAGGCCGCCAGATGGTGATGGTGTTGTCACCCAAAGCCAAAAAGAAGTAAACGTACCAATATAGTTTTTTCGGCACATGGGGACGGTCGGAACGATGTAGTAGCTAAGTCCCCGATAAAAAGTGATGTATGGGTTATCAAGTTTTTCCAGTTCGGGAAACACCTCGCACCACAACTTAAGGAGTAGTCATGCCTAAGATGAAAACCAAAAGCGGAGCAAAAAAACGCTTCGTCGTTCGTGCTG
>JAVHRA010000255.1:0-1567 GCA_036171395.1 Gallionella sp.
CATCAAGCAGATCACCATCCGCACCCACGAGGCTTGCATCCGCATCATCGACAAGAAGGGCCCGCTCAACAATCCCGCCGACCGTGACCACTGCATCCAGTACATGGTGGCCGTGCCGCTGCTGTTCGGTCGTCTTACTGCCGGCGATTATGAAGACCATATCGCCGCTGACAAACGCATCGATGTGCTGCGCGACAAGATTGTGTGCGTGGAAGATACCTCGTTCACCAAGGACTATCACGATCCGAAGAAACGCTCGATTGCCAATGCACTGACGGTCGAATTCAAAGACGGCAAGAAGCTCAAGGAAGTGGTGGTGGAATATCCAATCGGCCACGCGCGCCGCCGCAGTGATGGCATCCCGTTGTTGGTAGAGAAGTTCAAGACCAATCTGGCGCGCCAATTCCCGACCAAACAGCAACAGGCCATCCTTGCCGTGTCGCTCGATCAGGACAAACTGGAAGCCATGCCGGTCCACGAGTACGTGGACATGTATGTGATTTGAGTCCAGGCATCAGTAGTGTCCGGTTAACTTACAAATTCCAGAGCCAAGAGTGAGTATTGGCGCGGGTTACAGAGCAATTTATTTTGGTGCCGATTTGAAATCAGTTTACCTACATTCAGCTTCGAGTAACTTCCAGAGATTGAATCCTCTGGAGATGAACTATGAACTCGGGCAAGACGCTGTTCGCGCAGATCATGGAGTACATTCCATGGACCAGCTTTACGCGCATCGTGGATCGCTATGGTGGAGATACCAGAGTGCGCAGTCTGAGTTGCACAGAGCAATTCCGCGCCATGGCCTTTGCCCAACTGACCTACCGCGAGAGTTTGCGCGACATCGAAACCTGTTTGCTGGCGAATCATACGAAGCTGTACAGCATGGGCTTTCGTTCGCCAGTCAAACGTTCGACGCTGGCCGATGCCAACGAAGGACGCGACTGGCGTATCTGGGCAGACCTGGCAGCCTTGCTCATTCGGCGTGCGCGCAAGCTGTACTGCAACGACAGCTTTGGCGTCGATCTGGACAACACCGTATACGCCTTGGATGCCACGACCATAGACTTGTGTCTGTCGCTTTTTCCATGGGCTCCGTTTCGCTCTGCCAAGGCAGCGGTCAAGCTGCATACGCTGCTCGACCTGCGCGGGAACATTCCGGCCTTCATTCACATCTCGGACGGCAAGACCCACGAGGTCAACGTGCTGGATATCCTGCCCATCGAAGCCGGCGCGTTCTATGTGATGGATCGGGGCTATCTGGATTTCGCGCGTCTGTTCGCGTTGCATCAAGCGGGGGCGTTCTTCGTAACGCGAGCCAAGCGTGGCATGGACGCACGCAGGGTGTATTCGATGCCCGTAGACCGAACCACCGGCATCATCTGCGACCAGCGCATCGTGATGAACGGTTTCTACATCTCGCAGGACTATCCCGAGCAGTTGCGACGCATCCGCTTCAAAGACCCAGAGTCTGGCAAGACGCTGGTGTTCCTGACCAACAATACCGCTTTGCCCGCACTGACGATTGCCGCGCTGTACAAGAGCCGCTGGCAGGTCGAGTTGTTCTTCA
>JAVHRA010000256.1:0-7362 GCA_036171395.1 Gallionella sp.
CTCTAGGGCGTTTTTTATTGGCTACGACAAGATTACTTTTGCCTAAACGCATCTTTCAGAAACACCGTTGCTTGTTGCCAAGAGTCCTTGTCGGCGTCAGCGTTGTAGGCCAGCGGCAAATTGAATTTTTTACCCAACTCATCCGCATCGGGATTGGTAAAGCTGTGCTGCACGCCGGGATAGGTGACCACGTGAAAATCCGCTTTGGCGGCAGCCATTTCCAGTCGGAAAGCAGCAACCTTGTCAGCCGTAATCATGGCATCGTCCTCGCCGGTAAAGGACATGATGTGCGCCTTGATTTGACCTGCTTGGGCGGGGGTATCAGTAGCCAAAGAGCCGTGAAAACTGACTACCGCCTTGAGCGGTTCGCCCATACGCGCCATGTTCAGCACCACGCCACCGCCGAAACAGTAACCGATCGCAGCCAGCGCTTTGCCATCAACGTTTTTCTGCTTGCGCAACAGCTGCATGCCCGCCTCGAAGCGTGCCTTGGCCATAGGCATATTCTTGCTCACTTCGGTGGCGAACTTGCCCGCATCGTCGGGATGTTGCGCGACCTTGCCGTCACCGTACATATCTACCGCCAGCGCGGTATAGCCCTGCTGTGCCAACATGTCGGCACGATGACGCGCATAGGCGTTGTGCCCCCACCATTCATGTACCACCAACACGGCAGGACGCTTGCCCTTAAAGGCATCGTCATAGGCGATATAACCTTTGAGCGTAGTGCCGTCGGCAGCATAGCTCACCTCTTTGCCGACCACTTTTGCATAGGCTGTACTGATAGATAACACCGCTAAGGACACCAACAATAGTTTGCGTTTCATCTTCACTCCTTCATTTATCAATCAAAGTTTCACAATAAGTCATGCCGCTGTATCACACCTTGCAACTGCAATGCAGCCTCCGCCAAGTCTGCTGTTACCAACCGCCGCACCTCAGCCACATCCTCACGTGCCGCAGCAATCTCGATGGCGCAGCATACCTGCTCCATCTGCAATGCGCCCATCATGCGGCTCGCACCTTTGATGCGATGCGCCGCACTGCTCGCCGCGCCCGCATCGTGCTGCTGCAATGCGGTATGCAGTTGCGCAAGATCGATTCGGTTCTGCTTATCAAATTCGCGCAACAACTCAGCCTGCTGGGCAGGCTCGCGCGAGAACTGTTCGATGACCTTCATATCGAGCACGGCGAGCGCTTCGGACTGTGGCGCTGATTTATTCAGCCCACTGTCAGCCATCTTGCCCTGCGGCAACCAGTGCGCCAATTTTTGCCTGAGTTCATTCAAATCAGTAGGCTTGGTCAAGATGTCATCCATGCCCGCGCGGCGGCAGTGTTCCGCTTCCTCATCCAATACATTGGCGGTCCACGCGATGATAGGCACATGGCGACTGCCCGACTCACTGGCACGAATATGGGCGGTCAATGTATAGCCATCCATCTCTGGCATATGGCAGTCGGTAATCACCAGATCGAAATTTCCCTCACGCCACAACGCCAAGGCTTGCACACCATCTGCGGCGGCTTCGACTTGCAGTCCCAGCAAGCCCAGTTGTTGTTTGAGCAGCAGCCGGTTCACCGGGTGATCATCCACAATCAGCAGCTTGACCGATTGTCCAGCCCCCGGCAGCGCAGCAAGCACCTGTGGCGTCGTGCGACCGAGCACGGAAGCAAGCTCATGCTTGACTGCCGCCTGCGCCGAGACAACCTCCAGCGTGAGCGTCAAGCTGAACGTAGAACCCTGGCCGGGCGCACTCTCTACCTTGATACTGCCATCCATCAAATCGGCCAGCCTACGGCAGATGGACAACCCCAAACCGGTACCGCCGTACATGCGCGCGGTGTCGGCACTGGCCTGCTCATAGTGCTGGAACAAGCGCTCCTGATGTTGAGGGTCTATGCCCGCCCCGCTATCGATTACACTCAAGCACACCGTCACTTGTCCGTTATGACGCTGCAGCAGATCTGCTGTGACTCTTACCGTGCCTTGCGCGGTGAACTTGATTGCATTGCTGGTGAAATTATTGAGTACCTGCGACACGCGCAATGCGTCGAACAGATACGTGCCATCCAGCTGCGGGTCAACATACTGATGCAACATGATGTTTTTGGCGTTGGCCAGTTGCGAGTAGGTATTCACCACGCCATGCAGCAACTGCACGAGGGAGGATGGGCGCGGCGCAAGCTGCAACTTACCGGCCTCGATCTTAGACCAATCGAGTATGTCGTCCACGATACGTAACAGACTCTCGCCGGACTGTCCTGCCACTTGCAGGGTATCGCGCTGATCCGAATCCAGCTTGGTCAGACTGAGCAGTTCCAACATCCCCAGCAATCCGCCCAACGGCGTGCGTATCTCATGGCTCATGGTGGCAAGGAAGGAATCCTTGGCGCTGTTGGCATAGCGCAACTGCGCAGTGCGCTCCTGCACACGCTGCTCCAGTTCGATGTTCAACTGTTTAAACGCTTCCTCCGCCAGCTTGCGTTCGGTGATGTCTTGTATGGTTCCGTGCATTTTGGTCGGCGCACCGTCCGCATCAAACTCCAAGCGCCCCAAGCCTGCCACCCAACGTAGCGCATTATCGGTGCGGCGCACAATGCGATATTCCTTGTCGAATAGCTGCCTGTTGCCGATCACTTCTTGCAGGAAATAATCGTGCATCATCTGAAGGTCCTCGGGATGAATCAACGCTTCCCATCCCGCTACGGTATGCACATAGTGTTCATCTATCCCCAATAAATGGTCGAGCAAGGCCGAGCTGCGCCACATTCCGGTGCGCAGGTCGAGCACATAGCTGCCCAGTCCCGCAATCATCTGCGACTCTCTGAGTGCCGCCTCACTTTCTTCCAAAGCCTGTGAGGTGAGTTTGCGTTCTGTGATGTCTTGGGCAGTACCGATAATCTTGAGTGGCCGCCCCTGCTCGTCATAGATCAGGTCGCCACGGTCTTCGCTCCAATACAAGATACCGTTCACGATGATGCGGTATACCGCCATATAGGGCCGATGTTCGGCGATAGCGCGGCGCATCGCATCTTGATAGATCACTTTGTCATCGGGATGCACGATGCTGAGCAGATAGTCCTGCAAATGACCAACATTATCGGTATGCAGATGCGCATGAATCTCGGGTGACCAATACAAAATACCGGTGCTGAAGTTGTACTCCCACACCCCCATATGGGCCGCATCCAAAGCCAGATGCAGGCGCTTCTCGCTCTCCAGCAGCGAATTCTCGATCTTCTTGCGCGCGCTGATATCGGTGGAGATACCGCACAGCGCATAAACACTACCATCCTCGCGCCGCAGCGGAATTTTGGTGGACAGATAGGTGGAGGTGACACCGGTAGCGGGGACGGTGTTGGTCTCTTCGATGCGCACCGTCTCGGCGTCGCGCAACACCCGTGCATCGTTGCGCCGGATATTCTCCACCGTAGCGGCATCGAAAAATTTGCTGTCGTCACAACCGACCACCTCATCAAGACCCACTTGCCACAACGCCAACACAGGGCGATTGGCAAACAGATAATGGCCTTGCGTATCTTTCAGATAGATATAGGCATCGACGTTGTCCAGCACAGCATTGAGCTTGCGTTCACTGGCGACCAGCGCCTCCTCGTCGCGCTTGCGCTCAGTGACGTCCTCATAAAGCCCAAAGATACCGATGGTCCGCCCCTGCTCATCACGCAATGGCACCTTGGAAGTGCGCAGCCATATGGTGGAACCGTCCGGTGTGGTCTGCGGTTCGTCAAAATTGATTTTAGACACACCCGAGTCCATCACCTTTCTGTCGTCGGCGCGGTACGCCTCGGCCTGGTCATACCAGCCCATCTGATAGTCGTCTTTGCCGATCAGCTCTTGCGGCTCGTCCAGTCCGGCATCGTGCGCGAAGGCGGGATTGCAACCGAGATAACGCAAATCCTTATCCTTCCAGAAGATACGCACCGGCGCGGTGGCGATGACCGCATTGAGCAATTGATTCGATTCAGCCAGCGCCAGCTCCATCTGCTTACGCGCGGTGGTGTTAACAGTAGAGCCGACCGCCAGCACAGGTTGTCCATTTGCGTCCCGCGCGATCACCTTACCCCGGGTATGCACCCAGCAAAGTTGGCCTTGCGGATGCAACAAACGATATTCGTAATCGAACACCCCCTCTGAGGAGGTCAAAATCTTATGGTACAAGGCCACAAAACGTGCGCGATCTTGCTCATGCACCAACGCCAGCCAAGCGGACAAGTCACGTGCCACAGTGCCCTCCGGCATACCGAACAAGCGCAACATGTCATCGTCGTAGCGCAGCGCATTCGTGACGAAGTCCATCTCCCAAATGATCATCTGCGAGTGCTCAATGGCGATGTTCAAACGACTATTGGCATACTGCTCGCTGAGCTGAATAGAACGGCGCTCTGCTTGAGCGAACTCGCCCAACATGAACACCATAAAAACCAGATGAGTAGGTTCGACGATGGCTGTGGCAACGAAACCCTTGATCATGTCATCCAGCATGATATGACCGTAAAACAACAGGTCCAGCGTGGCGACAATAACTTCAACAATCAGGAGGGTCACGAGGATGACCGATGACCATAACTTCCAGCCGTTGGCGCGTTGCAGCAACGCGACGATTTTCGCTCTATTCATCTATACACCTATGCATAGTCCAATCAGTAACTAGATCAGATTTGTGCGACCTCAATCTGCTGACGCGTGTACATGATTTTCAAATCTTCGGCATGCAAACTATCCAGCAATTTCTCCACGGACACTTCGTCCACTACGAACTCGACTTTCACTGCCAGTTCACCCGCCAACTCGAAGAAGGTCTCTTCGTGCATCTTGCCGTGCCGCCCGTATCCGGCAATAGCACGGAATACCGAACCGCCGCTGATACCCTGAGCCTTGGCGCGCGCCAGCAACCACTCATACAAGGGCATGCCCGCGTGATGCTGTTTTTCGCTCACATAAAAAGCTAGCAAGTTCATATTGCCTCCTAATTGTGCAGCCACTTGAACGTCTGCATGCCCATTACCGTCATCAGCAGCGAGCCACCCAGATGCGCGGCGACGATGCCTATGCCCCACAGATATTGGCCGCGTAGCAGCAGCGTGACGGTCTCTGCCGAGAAGGTTGAGAAAGTGGTCAGACCACCCAGGAAACCAGTGATGATGAGCAAGCGCCATTCGGCCGAGAGACTGGGATGCTGCATAAAGAGGGCCACTGCCAAGCCGATGAGATAACCGCCGATCAGGTTTGCTGCGAGTGTGCCTATCGGTAATTCAGGCAAAGCGGAATTAAGCCACAGTCCCAAGCCCCAGCGCAGCCAAGCGCCGCAAGCCGCACCCACACCGATGGCGATAAAAGAATAAATCAACATGGCTGCATTCTACCCGAGCACCCGCACCATCGCGAAGCCGCCGCCAGGTGTGCGGAAGTTGGTGGTCTGCCCCTGATAGAGTCGCGCCGCGACCAACTGGATATGTCCCTCATAGACATAACAGCGCACGTCGTATTTGAGCGCATGCGGCGCGCCATCTTCAGCCAACACCATACGCTCGCCGGGCGGCGCCAAGCGTTGCGCAACGTAGTCAGACTGCATCACCTCCTCGAATACGCGCTTGGTCATCTTGTCGCCGCGATACGCGCCCTTGCTACCGTAGCCGCTCACCGGCTTGAAGAACCACTGCTTGCGCTCCGTCCACCAATGCTCCGCATCCGCACCATTCACCAACTGTGTTTGTGGCAGTCCTTGTGACAATGCTGTGATGCTAGCGGACGACACACCCGCCGCCTGCAAGGCAGCGACATCGCTGAGCGCGACCAGATTGCGCTTGTCGGCATAACGTTGATAGTGCGCGGGGGTGGGCGTGAGTAGCACTTGTGCGTTTTGGTAAGCCTGCAACAGATGCGGATAAGACTGCAAAGTAAAATCGGTGAGACGGTTATACAGCAGGTCTATCTTGTCACCCTGTACATACAGGCCATCGTCGCGCGCCTGTAACTGCTGCGGTGCAACGATGTGCGCGGCGATACCGGCGCGTTCAAACAACGCTTGGGCAAGAACGAATTCGGGGTAGAGATATTGCAACTGCGGTTGCTCATCGACGATGGCTATATGACGCAAAGGCACAGCGCCGCGCGCCAACTGCCACTCCTTGCGGAACATCGCCAGCAACACCTTATGCAGATCGTCGTCGGCTGCGGCTTTGCCCGGCAAGCTGCTCGCACGTTGGCTATCTAGCAACAGCGCATTGAGGAACAGTCCGCCCGCATTGGTGTTGATCTCAATCAGATGCGCGCCCTCCTTATTGAGGTGGAAGTCATAGCCGTAGCAGACTCCATTAGTTGGAGCGCCTCCATACTGAGACCGTTCGTGGTGAGCCTGTCGAACCACCTCACCCCCATCCGCCGCTCCTTCAACAGGCTCAGGACGAACGAATAAAGTTGAGCCTGCAACGCCCTGTTCCACCGCCTCTTCAACAGCCGCAATCACCCCCTGCATTTGTGCGAATTGCGCAGCAGTGATGTAGAGCGGCACATCGGCAAAAAGATGGCGATGTGTCTCCGACATCGCCGCAGTAAAAGTGTTGCCTTGGGTATTTAGGGCATGCGCCAACGCCGCCCGGTCTATCGGTGCAGCCAATACATTCAGTATCGCCGCACTACTCTGTTGCGTATCAACCACCCAACAATCCTTTCTTGAGATCACTTTGTACCGGCTTATCACCCAGCCATATTTGCAACAGGGCACGATTAAACGCCGCACCGGCGATGCTGCCGTAAGGCTTGCCGTTCAGACTGATCTGCGTACCACTGGCGGGCAAATAATCCAGGTCGATAACGTCCCCCGGTTTCACCTCGTGCACCGCATCGAATATCTGGCGCATCTGTTTGAGCTGGCCATCCAGAGCGGCAAGTTCTGCCGCTGATTGATTGCTGACGATGGCGTCGTTGAATGCGTTGTAGAGCTTTTCGCTACCCAACTCGTGCTTGATATGCAAGGCCATACGATGCACATGCTCATCCGCGAGAATAGCGGCACCCGAGCTTTGCTTTTGCGGCAAATACAGCGCCGCGACATAAATCTTGAAAAAGAACTTGGTGCGTAGTCCCACGCCGTTCAATACCAGCTTCTGTTCACCCAACTGCACGCTGTCGGGAAGTTTCACCTCGGCAAACTCTAACGCTGCCAAATTCGCACTCAACAACAGGCCGGCCAATATACCTATCAATTTTTTCATCACACTCTCCCGATTTAGTAAGGACGTATGTACGTAATAAACAAGCGCCTCACAATGCTTCGAAGATACCTGCCGCGCCCATGCCCGTGCCGATGCACATGGTCACGATGCCGTATTTTTGCTTGT
>JAVHRA010000257.1:0-1553 GCA_036171395.1 Gallionella sp.
CCATTTCAATGGCTTTCAAGCTGGCTTGAAAAGCCAAATCGCTGGTCAATTCATGTTCTGCGGCGAAGTGGCGCTCATGGATACCGCTGCGCGAGACGATCCAGTCGTGCGAGGTATCAACGATCTTCTCCAGATCATGGTTAGTTAACGTCTGCGCTGGCAGATAGCTGCCTGTTCCAATGATGCGTGAATACATTAAGCCACTCCTTGTTCCGTGTTCTGACGCTTATGGTGCCACTTTTCGATATGATCACTGATGTGCTGCAACATGCCACCACGCGCTTCTTCCGCAGCACGCTCGATCGCGCACAGGAACGCATAGGAATCTGCCGAGCCGTGACTCTTTACCACGATACCCTTAAGTCCGAGGAAGCTGGCGCCGTTGTAACGACGATGATCCAGTCGATGCTTAAAAGCTTTAATGGCAGGCAAGGAACACAAGGCTCCCAGCTTGGTGAAAATGTTACGACTGAACTCCTCTTTGAGGAAGCCGCCCATCATTTTTGCCACGCCTTCTGCGGTCTTCAGCGCCACGTTGCCGACAAAACCGTCGCACACCACCACATCGGTAACGCCACGGAAGATGTCGTTGCCTTCCACGTTACCGTAGAAGTTCAAATCGCTTTCCTGCAGCAACAACGCGGCTTGCTTGACCACTTCATTCCCTTTGATGTCTTCACTACCAATGTTGAGCAACCCCACAGTGGGGCTATCTTTGGCCGCCAAAGCACTGACTAGGGTAGAACCCATCAAAGCAAACTGTAGCAAATGCTCGGCAGTACAATCCGTGTTCGCGCCTAGATCCAGCATACAAACCTGACCCGTATTAGTAGGAAGAAAAGAAGCAATGGCAGGTCTATCGATACCCGGGATGGTCTTCAGTACATAACGCGCCGTGGCCATCAGCGCACCGGTATTACCGGCGCTGATACAAGCCGATGCCTCGCCACTTTTGACCATATTGATTGCGACACGCATGGACGAATCCTTCTTGCCGCGCAAAGCCAGCTGCGGAGATTCATCCATCGCCACGACCTGAGTAGCAGCATGGACGCGCAGATGCGGTCCGACTTGTACACCTAGGGTGCGAAGTTCGGACTCGATAGCGTCGGGTATGCCGACCAACACGATAGTGTCGCTCGGGGAGTGTTTGAGATATTCAATTGCTGCAGGTATGGTGACCGATGGACCATGATCACCCCCCATTGCATCTATAGCTAACGTAACGTCCACTAAGCGACCCTAGAGAGAAGAATAGAAAAGAAAACGCAGCCGATCATCATGACCGGCTGCGTTGATCAAAAGGCTTATTCGCCTTTAGTCTTGACTACTTTCTTGCCACGGTAGAAGCCGGCCGGGCTGATGTGGTGACGCAAGTGATTTTCGCCTGTTGTTGGCTCGATCGCTGTTGCTGGGTTAGTCAAGAAATCGTGCGCGCGGTGCATACCACGTTTAGATGGGGACTTTTTATTTTGCTGAACTGCCATGCTGATACTCCTCGATAAAACTGATGATTAACTCTTTAATTTCGCCAATGCCGCAAACGGATGGGA
>JAVHRA010000258.1:0-1541 GCA_036171395.1 Gallionella sp.
TGCCCTGCGCTTCCAGCTGCGTGCTCATCGGTGGATAGACGTTGGCATCGCAGCCCGTGACGCGATACCCCGCTTGCTTGGCGATGGCTGCGATGCCGCCCATGAAAGTGCCGCAGATGCCGAGGATGTGGATGTGCTTGCTCATAAAATGTACCGCCAAATTGGGCATCGTCACTTCCGCGCACGCGGGAATGACGGCTAAGTTCTAAAAATAAAATACACCGCGCCCATCATGCACAGCGCGGCATACAGGTAATCCATCTTCAAAGGTTGCTGCATATAAATCACCGCAAATGGCACGAACACGGCTAGCGTGATGACCTCTTGCATGATCTTGAGCTGGCCGAGATCCATCACGGTGTAGCCGATACGATTGGCTGGCACTTGCAATAGATACTCGAACAGCGCGATGCCCCAGCTCACCAAGGCCGCCACATACCAGGGCGACGTTGCAAAGTTCTTCAGGTGACCGTACCAAGCGAAGGTCATGAAGAGATTGGACACAGCCAGCATCAATGCTGTGATCAACATCGGATTGGAAATCAGGTTCATGGTCTATGTGTGCATAAGTTTGACTTCCTTCCCCTTGCAGAGGAAGGAAATGGTTAGCGTACCTTGAGCAATTCCACATCGAATACCAGAGTCGCATTAGCGGGGATCACACCACCTGCACCGCGCGCGCCGTAGCCCAATTTGGCAGGGATGATTAGGGTGCGCTGGCCGCCGACCTTCATGCCGGCAAAGCCCTGGTCCCAACCCTTGATGACCTGGCCGCCACCCAAACCGAACTCGAACGGCTGACCGCGATCGCGCGAGCTGTCGAACTTCTTGCCCTTGTGTTCAGGCGCGGTTTCGTCGTACAGCCAGCCAGTGTAATGCACAGCGATATCGTGACCGGCGATGGCTTCCGCACCGGTGCCCAGTTTGGTGTCGTTCTTGATCAGTTCAGTCACTTGGGTACTCTCCATAGCAGGTAGGTCGGGTTTGCTGCAGGCCGTGTTGATAGCAGCGCAACCCAGCAGCAAGGCGAACAATAATTTTGAGGTCAGTTTCATAGTGGTTTTGTTGTTGGTGATTGGGTCTAGTGCTTATTGCACTTCCAGCAGTTCCACATCGAACACCAGCGTCGCATTGGCTGGTATCACGCCGCCCGCGCCGCGCTTGCCGTAGCCCATTTCTGGCGGGATGGTCAGGGTGCGTTGGCCGCCGACCTTCATGCCCTGCACGCCCATGTCCCAACCAGCGATCACGCGACCGTGACCCAGGGGGAATTCGAACGGCTCATTGCGATCACGCGAGCTATCGAACTTGATGCCTTTGTTTCCGTCTGCATTCTTGTCGAACAACCAACCGGTGTAATGCACAGTCACCAACTGTCCGGCCTGCGCTTCGTCACCGCTACCAACCTTCACATCGTCTATCTTGGTATGCACCACCTTGAGCAGCTTCACTTCGAACAGCAGGTCAGCATTGGGCGGGATGTCGTTGCCCGCGCCCATTTCGCCATAACCCATTTCGGATGGGATGATCAACGTGCGTGA
>JAVHRA010000259.1:0-7095 GCA_036171395.1 Gallionella sp.
CTGCTCCAGAAGTAACTCAGCCTGCAACACCTTCCGGTACTTCCCGTTAATCACATATCCCTGCTATATGAATTACTCTGAACTGGCTCCGGCCTATATACGTGGCATCGCACCTTACCAACCCGGTAAACCCATCTCCGAACTGGAGCGCGAACTGGGCATCACCGACATCGTCAAGTTAGCCTCTAACGAGAATCCCTTGGGCGCTAGCACGTCGGCCATCGCCGCAGCTCGCAATGCGCTCGATGAGATCAGTCTGTATCCAGACGGTAATGGTTACGCACTGAAAGATGCGCTGGTGCAACGTTATGGTGTAGCACTAGACCAAGTGGTGCTGGGCAATGGCTCGAACGATTTACTGGAATTGGCCGCGCGTGCGTTTCTCACTGTAGGCGATAAAGCGGTCTATTCCGATCACGCTTTTGCGGTCTATGCACTGGCCACGCAAGCAGTGGGGGCGACCGGCATCAGTGTCCCCGCGCAGTCCTTTGGCCATGATCTGGCCGCGATGGGCAAAGCCGCAGTGGAGCAGGGCGCCAAGATTATCTTCATCGCCAACCCCAACAATCCGACGGGGACATTCTTGACTGGCACGCAATTGCATACCTTTTTGCAAGGCTTGCCGCGCAATATTCTGCTGGTATTGGACGAGGCTTATAACGAGTATTTGCCGGAAGAATGCCGCTACGACAGCGTGAGCTGGTTGCGCGAGTTTCCCAATCTTATCATTTCGCGTACCTTCTCCAAGGCTTATGGCTTGGCATCATTGCGCGTCGGCTATGCCTTGGGGCATGCGCAAGTCATTGATATGTTGAACCGCGTGCGTCAACCTTTTAACGTCAACAGCATGGCGCAAGCAGCGGCGGTCGCAGCCTTACAAGACCGACAATTCGTACAGCTCACCTTTGAGCATAACTGCCGTGGTATGGAACAGCTCACCCTAGGCCTGACTGCGCTGGGTTTAAGCTACATCCCATCCTATGGCAACTTCGTTAGCTTCCATGTTGTGAACGCCGCGCATATTTACCGCCGCTTGCTGGAATCAGGTGTGATCGTCCGCCCGATATGGAATTACGCGATGCCAGATTATCTGCGCGTCAGCATAGGTTTGAAGAATGAAAATGAGAAGTTTTTGACCGCATTGAAAGCGATATTAGGAGAGCAGCAATGATTATAGTGATGGGTAAAGATGTGACCGACGAACAAATCGGTGCCGTAGTTAAACGTTTGGAGACAGCCGGATTGAAGGCCAATATCTCGCGTGGTATCGAGCGTACCGTGATCGGTGCGATTGGTGACGAGCGTGCTTTGACTGAAGAGATGTTCACGCCTTTGCCCGGCGTCGAATCGGCCATGCATATCGCCAAGCAGTACAAGATCGTGTCGCGTGAGTCGCACAAGCACAACACCATTGTCGATGTCGGCGGGATTCCTATTGGCGGCAATCAGATTCAAGTCATCGCTGGACCATGCTCGGTAGAGACCCAGCCGCAGATGGATTTGTCCGCGCAATACGTACATGAAGCCGGTTGCCGTTTGATGCGCGGTGGCGCGTTCAAGCCGCGTACCAGCCCTTATACCTTCCAAGGTAAAGGCGCGGAGGGACTGACCATGTTCCGTAACGCAGCCAGCAAATACAAGCTGCCCATCGTTACTGAGTTGATGGATGCACGCCAGCTCGACTTGTTCTTAGAGCGCGATGTAGACGTGATCCAGATTGGTACGCGCAATATGCAGAACTTCGACCTGCTGAAAGAAGTCGGACGTATCAACAAGCCGGTTATTCTGAAGCGCGGTATGTCAGCGACAATCTCAGAATGGTTGATGGCGGCGGAATACATCGCGGCGGGCGGCAATCACAACATTATCTTCTGTGAACGCGGTATCCGTACTTTCGAGACTTACTACCGCAATGTATTGGATGTGACAGCGATTCCCGTCTTGAAGAAAGAGACTCACTTGCCGGTCATCGTCGATCCTTCCCATGCGGGGGGTAAGGCGTGGATGGTAGCTGCCTTGTCCCAAGCAGCGGTGGCTGCGGGGGCCGACGGTCTGCTGGTCGAGATGCATCCGAATCCATGCGAAGCATGGTGTGATGCCGATCAGGCGTTGACACCGGATGAGCTGAAGAAACTGATGGGTACCTTGGGTAGTATTGCCAGCGCGATAGGGCGCACGCTGTAAGTCTTAAAGTGTTACACAAGCGAAACGGCAGACCTAGGTCTGCCGTTTTTCATTTAGAAAAGATTATTGGTAACGCAGCGCTTCGATGGGGTCGAGTTGCGCGGCTTTGCTGGCAGGGTAGTAGCCAAAGAAGATGCCTACTGTGGCCGCGACACTAAAGGCGACCAATACCGAGTTCGCAGAGATGATCACAGCTGTACCGCTAAGGGATTCGACCAGTAGCGCGCCACCTATTCCTAACAACAGTCCAATGCTGCACCCCAGCACTGAAATGATGATGGCTTCAAGCAGGAACTGCAGCAGGATGTCGCGTTGCCGTGCGCCTATCGCCATGCGTATGCCAATCTCACGAGTACGTTCGGTCACCGATACCAACATGATATTCATGATGCCTATACCACCCACCAGCAATGATACTGAAGCGATGGCGCCCAGTAACAGCGACATCACCCGTGTGCTTTCGGCTGCCGAGTCGGCAGCAGCGGTGAGGTTACGCAGATAATAGTCATTCTCCATGCCTTCACGAATGCGATGCCTTTGCCTCAATAACTCGTTCATGCTGCGCTCTACTTGCGGCATGATCTCTTGAGTCGCGGTCTGCACCATCATCATGCGTACCGAGCCGGGGAACTGCGTACCGAACACCTGCCTTTGCGCGGTGCTGAGCGGGATCAGTATGGTGTCGTCCTGATCGCGTCCGTCCATACCTTGGCCTTTCAATGCTAGTGTCCCAAGTATCAGAAATGGGCTTTGGCGTATACGTATAGTCTTGCCAACGGGGTCCTCGTCACCAAATAGGTTTTGTGCGGCAGTTCGACCTATCAGTGCCACACGTGTGGCTGAACGCACATCCGAAGCAGTGAAAGGAGTACCGCGCGTGACGTTCCAAGAGCGGGCAGACAGATAGTCAGGAGTCGTGCCGATCACAGAAGTGTTCCAATTATTGGGGCCATATACAATCTGGGCGCTACCGGGATGGATAGGGGCAACGGCTGCCACACCGGGAAGCTCACTAATTGCTTCACCATCAGCAACATTGAGTGTATTGCCTCCCCCAGAACCCGAGCGCACCCCGCCAGCCGAACTGCTACCCGATAATAGAATGAAGAGATTGCTGCCCATCGCCGCAATCGATTGCTTGACCGCATATTGTGCGCCTTGACCTATCGCCATCATCAGCACCACGGCTGCTACCCCGATAACCATGCCCAACATAGTTAGCAGGGTACGCAAGCGGTTCGCCCCCATGGCGCGCCAAGCTTCACCTAACATCGCTAAGGTCATAAGGGCACCTTGGAGAGGGAATGATCGTTAACGATTTTGCCATCCTGAAAATGTATCTGGCGTTGTGCGTAACGGGCGATGTCATCCTCGTGGGTGACCAGTACGATAGTGATGCCATCTTGATTGAGCGACTCAAACAAGGCCATGATCTCTGCACTGGTATGGCTGTCCAAATTCCCCGTGGGTTCGTCGGCGAGTATCAGGCTGGGACGGTTCACTAGGGCACGCGCGATCGCTACCCGTTGCTGCTGCCCACCCGAGATCTGGCTGGGCAAAGACTGTGCCTTATCAGCCAAGCCGACTTTGCTCAATAGATCTAAGGCGCGTACTTGGCGCTCTTCTCGTTCTACTCCGCAATAGATGAGCGGCAGCGCGACATTATCCAATAAGGTCATGCGCTGTAATAGGTTGAAACCTTGGAAGACAAAACCGATAGTGCCGTTGCGTAAGTGAGCGAGTTCGTCCTTGTCCATCTGTGCGACGTTACGTCCGGTCAGGCGATACTCTCCTGTCGTGGCGCTATCCAAGCAGCCCAGTATATTCATCAAGGTGGATTTTCCAGAACCAGAATGTCCCATGATGGCCACGAATTCACCCGCAACGATGCTCAGGTCTACGTCCTTCAACACAGGGAAAGGCCCCGCCGCAGTCTGGTAGGCCTTTTGTAAGCCGGTGATATGGATCAGGGCGTCCGGCATCAGAACATCCTTCTGGGAGGGGGCGCTGCACTTGAGGATTTACTGTCCGATTGGCTTTCGCCTAAAAGTACTAGGTCGCCGGCCTTGATCTCGCCACTAATGATCTCAGTGTTACGGTTGTCACTGATACCCAAGGAGATTGCCACCGGAACTAACTTTCCGGCCTTGAGGATAAAGACTCGTCCACTAAAACCATCACGCTTGCTGCTTTCACCACCTTTGGTGTTGAGCTTAGTCGCTTCATAGTTGGCTGGTTTGAAACGTAGCGCGGCGTTGGGAATCAGTAGCACAGACTTGCGCTCAGCCACGGGAATATTCACATAGGCTGTCATGCCTGGCAGCAAAGTCTCATCAGGATTAGCGACATTGATGACCACATCGTAGGTGACGACGTTCTGTAGGGTGGTCGGGTTTAACCTCACCAGTTTCACGACTCCCTGAAAACTGCGACTGGGGAAGGCATCCACCGTGAATTTAACCGGCAACCCTGCTTTGATGCTGCCGATGTCGGCTTCAGCAAAGTTTGCATCGATCTGCATCGATGCTAAGTCCTGAGCAATCTTGAATAGAGTAGGGGTCTGCAAGCTGGCCGCCACGGTCTGGCCCACATCCACTGTTCTGTCCACGACCACACCGGAAACAGGGGAGCGAATCACCGAGTAGGCCAAGTTGGCGGTGTCTTTTTCTACTGTTGCAAGTGCAACTCTAAGACCTGCCTGGGCAGCTTTTTTGGCCTGTATAGCGGTATCCATTTCCAGTCTAGATACGTATTCTTGCTGGTACAGCCCACGGGTGCGTGCTTCATTGGCACTGGCAAGTTCTAAGCTTGCGCGGGCGCTATCTACGTTGGCCAGACTCTGTTTTTGCTGCGCCAACAATAGAGAGTTATCTAGTTCTAGTAGTACCTGCCCCTTGCTGACTTTGCTATTGAAATCCACATACAGCTTTTTAACTGTGCCTGAAACTTGGGTACCCACGTTGACTAGAGAGACAGGATTGATCGTGCCATTAGCAGAAACGGTGAGACTGAGATCGCCGGTTTGCACAGCTTGGGTACGGTATTGCTGCTCAACCGGCACAGTGTCATAACGCTGATATGCGTATGCGGCAGCGGCACCGATGATTATCAGAAGTAGCAGCCAAAATGGTTTTGAGCGCATCATTTTCATCATCATTCGGTCTTCTTTATATTGGTTGGATGCTCGGTAGCAGCGGTGGTGGAGAGTTCTTGCAACAGCCCCACGTCCATATCTCCCATAGTCTGAGCTAAAGTGGCGCGGCTGACGTTCCAGTTAAATCGTGCTTGTATCTCTTGCTGTTTGGCATTGGCCAACGCGCTCTGCGCATTGAGTACATCCAGCATAACCCCTACGCCCGCCTTATAGCGCCCCGTGGCAACGCGCTCAGATTGGGTGGCGCTTTGTAACAAATCTGCCGTAGCACGAATTGCCTGAGTTGCAGTAGTGAGGTTCTGGTAAGCATTCCATACATCTAAAGCGACTTGCAGTCGCAACCTTTCCAATTGAGCTTGCTTGACTTCAACTTGTGCTTCCGCAGAGCGGATGCGGTAGGTAGGTGCATAGCCTGCAAACAGTGGGGCGGTGAGTGTGATACCCAAAGTAGAACCACGGTTCATCCCGTTACCCATCACACCTTGATGGTTGCCGGTTGCGCCTAAAGAAATTGTCGGCAGTGCCGCAGCCCGTGCCGCCTCACTATTGGCTTGGGCTGAAAGCACTTGTGCCTCGGCGGCACGCAAATCAGGTCGCAGTTCGCGCGCCTTATCGATGAGTGCAGCAATGTTGCGCTGAAAGTCTTCAGCGTTTGGCAACGGGTCGGCGGCAATCAGCTCTATGGGTTGCGGAACATCAAATCCCATGATATTCGCCAAAGTGCCGCGTGCTATCTGATGTGTGCCACTCGCGGTGATACGGTTGAGCGTCGCTTGGGAGTAGGCTGTTTGAGCGGAAAATTTGTCGGCTGGTGTTGCACTACCGGCCTGATAGCGAGCCTGTGCTGCATCAAAACTGGCTTTAGCTGCTGCTTCAGACTCGCGTGTAGCTTCTAGCGCGGCCAAGCTTGATTGCGTCTGATAATAAGACTGCACCGCAACAAGAAAGACAGTCTGAACTACACTATCTTGTGTGTACGATGCTGCATTCAACAACTGTTTAGCACTATCCAGATTAGCGGAACGGGCACCAAAATCATAAATGAGATAAGAAAGTGATAAGCCTATATTGCGCGGATTGTAGGCCGCCCCATTGGCGGGCCAGTTACGGCTTAGTCCAGCGTTCAGGTTTAGATTGGGGAGGTACGCTGCCTGATTTACACCTACCTGAGCAGCCTGAACTCTAGCGCTGGCCCAGACCTCACGTGTCTGCGGATTGTTACATAACGCTAGATCGACCACCTCTGACAAACTCAAGGGATGCAATGGCAGTTTCGCATCCTCACACGGATCACCTTGTGCGCCGTTCAAGCGCAAAGCCGGTTTGAGTGGCAGCATAGCTTGTGTATCGAATGGATCGCTTGTTTCTTCCGCATGCGGCGCGACACTCCCAAAAATAAGGAGTGCGCAGAAAATAATACGGGGGCAAGGTGCGGACATGGTTGATTAAGCGTGATATTAGATTTGATTGTAGCTGTCGCAACGGGTGTCATCGTTACGCATTTGTAAAAAAATATTGAGCCTAGTTGGCAAAAACTAGCAATGTGACAAATTGCCGCATTTCCATTTTCTCAAAATTATTAGATAATCCGTCCGCTCATGATCTGCTACATCGTTTGAACGATACGATATCCCGCAAAGCGTGATGTTGTAACAAGGTGAATATAGGGCTTTTGGGCGTCTTAAAAAACTTACAATCAACTGAGGGAATAATATGAAATCTATCATCGCAGGTTTGACAGTAGCAGGTTTGATGGT
>JAVHRA010000260.1:0-1494 GCA_036171395.1 Gallionella sp.
GAATACAACTGCGCGGCCAGCGTCTTGTTCGGCGCCATCACCATCGCCGGTCGCCCAGTGCGCGCAATAACATTCGCCATGGTGTAAGTCTTGCCCGAGCCGGTCACGCCCAAGAGCGTCTGGAACGACAAACCATCCTCTATACCCTCGATCAACTGTGCGATGGCCGCAGGCTGATCGCCGGCAGGCTCGAAGGGCTGGTGCAGACGATAGGGACTATTGGGGAAGGTTTTGATATTCATAGGCGCGGCATTGTACGGTGTAAGGCGGGATTGCTGTATAGCAGACCGCAGCGCAGCGATTCATTCTTGCCCCGCTACAGGTATAATCCGCGTCATTGTCCAACACTCAAGGAAATATCGTGCCTCTCTCGACTCGTGTGCAAGCCATCAAACCCTCCCCAACTCTCGCTGTTTCTGCCCGTGCGGCGAAGCTCAAAGCAGAAGGCAAGGACATCATCGGGCTGGGCATGGGTGAACCCGATTTCGACACGCCGCAACACATCAAAGACGCAGCCATCGCAGCGATCAACAAAGGTTTCACCAAGTACACCGCGGTCGGCGGCACTGCCTCGTTGAAGCAGGCGGTCATCGCCAAGTTCAAGCGCGATAACAATCTGGACTACACCGCCAAACAGATCTTGGTCTCCTGCGGCGGCAAGCAAAGTTTCTTCAACCTCGCGCTGGCAGTCATCAACCCCGGCGACGAAGTCATCATCACCGCGCCGTACTGGGTGTCGTATCCCGACATCGTCATCATCGCCGAAGGCAAGCCTGTCATCGTGCAGGCCGACATCGCGCAGGGTTTCAAGCTGACGCCTGCTCAACTGACGGCGGCCATCACACCAAAGACTAGAATGGTGGTAATCAATAGCCCGAGCAATCCTTCCGGCGCGGTGTACTCCCTAGCAGACTTGAAGGCACTCGGCGAAGTTTTGCGCAAACACCCCAATATCCTCATCGCCACCGACGACATGTACGAACACATCGCGCTGGTCGATGGCAAGTTCGTCAACATCCTCGATGCCTGCCCCGATCTTTACTCGCGCACCATGGTGCTGAACGGCGTATCAAAAGCCTATGCGATGACCGGCTGGCGTATCGGCTATGCGGCGGGCCCCGAGAACATCATCACCGCGATGGAGAACGTGCAATCGCAAAGCACCTCCAACCCGACTTCCATCTCGCAAGTGGCTGCCGAAGCCGCGCTGAACGGCGACCAGAACTGCCTCGCACCGATGATCAAAGCGTTCCGCGAACGCCATGTGTTCGTGGTGAACGAATTGAACAAGATCGCCGGCCTAAAGTGCCTCATGGCGGGCGGCGCGTTCTACGCTTTCCCCGATGCGCGCGAGGCGATTATCAGATTGCACCAGCAGGGCAAGATCAAGGACACCACCGATCTCGCTTTATCCGAATACCTGTTGCTGGAAGCGGGCGTGGCGGTAGTACCCGGCTCAGCGTTCGGCAGTGAAGGCTATTTCCGCATCTCCTT
>JAVHRA010000261.1:0-2987 GCA_036171395.1 Gallionella sp.
ATTGTGCGTGGCGATACGATCCAGATAGAGCTGGGTCAATTCGACGCTGGAAATTTTTTTCTCGGCGAGCGAGGCGGATAGTTGTTTAAGACTGGCGTTGATCATTTTTTGCTAAGAGAAGGGAGAAGAGCTAAGGGGGAAGGGAAAAACCTTCGCGCCGCTTTTGACTCTTCGCCCTTCTCCCTTCTCCCTTTTCTATTCGATGACTTGTGGAACGAGGTACAGGCCGCCTTCGACCTGCGGGGCGATGGCTTGAAAGGCTGCGCGTTGATCAATTTCGGAAACCTTATCTTCGCGCAAACGCTGTGACAATTCCTGAGCGTGCGACATGGGCTCGATACCGCTGGTATCGACCGCCTGCATCTCGGCGATAAGTTCGAAGATGCCCGACAATTGGCTACGGGCGGCCTCGATTTCCGAGCTATTCATGGACAATCGCGCCAAACGGGCGATTTTCTGTACATCCTGCGTGGTAAGCGACATAGCAAAAGCTTTATTGAAATTAAGATGAATAGGTTATCATATCGGGGTTTATCAGCACACCTCTTTGACTACGGGACACATCATGTTTGGATTTTTGAACGGCTATTTTTCTAACGATCTGGCAATCGACCTCGGTACTGCGAACACACTGATCTGGTTGCGCGGCCAAGGTATCGTGCTGAACGAGCCCTCGGTCGTAGCGATACGCCAAGAAGGTGGTCCCAACGGCAAGAAGGTGATTCAGCAAGTCGGTCTGGGCGCCAAGCAGATGCTGGGCCGTACCCCGGGCAACATCACTGCGATACGCCCCATGAAGGACGGCGTGATCGCCGACTTCACCGTCACCGAACAAATGCTTAAGCAGTTCATCCGCAAAGTCTACAAAGCAGGTATCTTCAGCCCTAGCCCACGTATTGTGATCTGTGTACCGTGCGGCTCTACCCAAGTGGAACGCCGTGCGATTCGTGAGTCCGCGATCAACGCCGGTGCACGCCGCGTAGAGCTGATCGAAGAACCGATGGCTGCTGCGATCGGTGCAGGGCTACCGGTTGAGGAAGCGACTGGCTCCATGGTGGTCGATATCGGCGGCGGCACCACCGAAGTGGGCGTGATCTCCTTAGGTGGCGCGGTGTACTCTGGTTCGGTGCGTGTGGGCGGTGACAAGTTCGACGAAGCCATCATCAATTACATCCGTCGTAACTACGGCATGCTGATCGGCGAGACCACTGCTGAAGAAATCAAGAAAACCATCGGTTCTGCTTTCCCCGGCTCCGAAGTACGCGAGATGGAAGTCACCGGTCGCAATCTAGCCGAAGGCGTGCCGCGCAGTTTTACTATTTCTAGTAATGAAATTTTGGAAGCCTTGACCGAACCGCTCAATAGCATCGTCAGCGCAGTGAAGATCGCACTAGAACAAACACCGCCAGAATTGGGTGCCGATATTGCCAAAAAGGGCATGGTATTGACCGGCGGCGGCGCATTGCTGCGCGATCTGGACCGTATGCTGATGGAAGAGACCGGCCTGCCGGTGCTGATTGCCGACGATCCGCTGACTTGCGTGGTACGCGGTTCGGGGCGTGCACTGGAAAGTCTGGACACCTCGACCAATATCTTCACCACCGAGTGATACTGATGAGGAGTGGTAGGTGGGTAGGGGCCAGTGGAAACTCCCGCCCCATGCCACTTGCCACGCTTCACTTTCCACTTACCCATCACAGCGATGATAGATAACACACATTCATTCCGATTCTTTCAGCGCGGCCCCAGCCCGGTTGTTAGGTTGGTGTTCTTCGTGACGCTGTCGCTGTTGTTGATGTTCGTGGACGCGCGTTATCGTTATCTGGAATCTGCCCGCAGCACCTTATCGGTGCTGGTCGCCCCGATCCAATCACTGGCCAGCCTGCCGGGCCGCCTGTGGCGCGAGGCAGGTGACTTCATCGCCCTGCAAAGCTCACTCAAAAACAGCAATCACGAATTGCAGACCCAGCATGTCGTCGACGCGGGACAACTGGCGCGCTTGCAGGCATTGGAGTTGGAGAACAAGCAGCTACGCGATCTGGTCGCGTTGCCGATACGTGACAGCTACACCACCACGCTGGCCGAGATCATCTACACTGAGCGCGACTTATTCAAGCGCAAAGTGGTGATCAACAAGGGGGCAGATGCGGCCCTGCAAACAGGTCAAGTGGTGATGGATGATAACGGCATCGTCGGCCAGATCACCCGTGTCTATCCTTGGTTGTCCGAGGTCACACTCATTACCGAAAAAGATCATGTTGTGCCGGTGCAGGTGTTGCGTAACGGCTTGCGCACCATCATCTTCGGTGCGGGTGACACCAGCCAATTGGCGTTGCGCTATATGCCCATCAGTTCCGACATTCAAGAGCAGGACGTGTTGGTCACTTCCGGCATCGACGGCACTTATCCCGCCGGCATCCCGGTCGCCAAAGTCACCAAAATAGAACGAGACGCGGCTTACCCTTTCGCACGCATCACCTGCCTGCCCTTGGGCGGGGTGGACAGACACAAGCACCTGCTGATTCTTTCAGCGCAGGCCAAATTACCCGAGCGCCCTCCGACTGAGATCAGCATCGAAGACGCCAAAGCGAAGCGGAAAAAATAATGGCCCTGCACAATCCCAACAAGACCGAGATACAGCGCCCCGTCGGCAATTTCTTCATCTTCAGCAGCATCGTGATCGCGGTGTTGCTCAATGGCTTGCCCTGGGAGGGCGTGGCGCTGATGTTGCGTCCCGATTTCATCGCCATGTTGTTGCTGTACTGGTGCATGCACAAACCGATGCGCATCGGTATCGGCATGGCGTGGGCCGTTGGCATCTTCGCCGATGTAGCCGATGCCAGTCTGTTTGGACAACATGCGCTCACCTATACGCTGCTGGCCTTCGGCGGTGTGGTGTTGCATCGCCGCCTACAGATGTTCGACCTGCGCCAGCAGACCACGCAAGTGTTCGGCCTGTTCGCGCTCACTTATACCGTGTATGCCTT
>JAVHRA010000261.1:3087-6915 GCA_036171395.1 Gallionella sp.
TGATACTGGATCGCAATGGCGTGGAGATGGCACACAACTACTCCGGCTACACGCTAGAGATCTCGCCCAGCAAAGTTGCCAACGTCGATGCCACCATAGACGAGCTGGCCACCTTGGTACCCATCGCGCAGCGCGACCGCAAGCGTTTCAAAAAGCTCTCTTCGGAGAGTCATAACTTAGAGTCAGTGGTGATACGCAACCGCCTCACTGACGAAGAAGTGGCGCGTTTTGCGGCACAGCAATATCGCTTCCCCGGGGTTGAGATCAAAGCTCGTTTGTTGCGCGACTATCCTTATGCCGACAAGGCTGCGCACCTGATCGGTTATATCGGTCGCATCAACGAGACCGATGTGGACCAACTCGAAGAGAACGACTTAGCCGCCAACTATCGCGGCTCGGATTACATCGGCAAGACCGGACTCGAGCAAAGCTATGAAACAGAACTGCATGGCATCACCGGCATCGAGCAGGTCGAGGTCGACTCCAGCGGGCGCGCCGTGCGTCTGCTGTCGCGTACTGCACCGGTGTCCGGCAACACGCTGGTACTGAGCATAGATGCCAAGCTACAGGAGATCGCCGTACAGGCTTTCGGCAATTATCGCGGCGCACTGGTGGCAATAGACCCGAACAATGGCGAGGTGTTGGCCTTCGTTAGCAAACCCGGTTACGACCCCAGCTTGTTCATAGACGGTATTGACGAGCAGAGCTGGGAAGAGTTGAACAACTCACCCGACCATCCGCTCAACAACCGCGCGCTGCGTGGTCAATATCCTTCCGGCTCGACCATCAAGCCCTTCATGGCGCTGGCGGGCCTGTTCTACAAGACCCGCTCCCCCAGCCGCACCATCAGCGACCCCGGTTACTACACGCTGGCCGGGAGCAGTCACCAGTATCGCGACTGGAAAGTCGGCGGTCACGGCACGGTGGATATATTCAAATCTATCGTGGTGTCCTGCGACACCTACTACTACGGTCTTGCCACCGAGCTGGGTATAGACAACATCTACACCTTCCTGTCGCGTTTCGGCTTCGGCAAGAAGACCGGCATCGATCTGGGCAAACGCCTCGACAATGGCGAATTCGAAAGCGAGTCGTCCGGTTTGCTGCCTTCACAAGAATGGAAGATGCGTCGCTACAAGCAGAAGTGGTACGCGGGTGACACCGTATCGATCGGCGTCGGCCAAGGTTATAGCTTGGTCACGCCCATGCAGTTGGCGCATGCGGTGGCGACACTGGCCAATGACGGCGTGAGTTATCGCCCGCATCTGGTACGCGAAATACGCAGTACCCGCGCCAATGAGAATCGCACCCTCAAGGTCGAGCCGGATGCGGACATGAATCTCAACCCCGACGATATAGCGCTGGTGAAGCGCGCCATGGTGGCAGTGACGCAGCCTGGTGGTACCGCCGTTGCCGCATCGGCCGGGGCCAGCTATCAGATTGCCGGCAAGACCGGCACGGCACAGGTGGTGGGGATGAAACAGGGCGAGAAATACGATGCCAGCAAGATAGACGAACACCATCGCGACCATGCTTGGTTCATCGCCTTCGCCCCTGCCGATCAACCCAAGATCGCATTGGTGGTGCTGGCCGAGAACGGCGGCCACGGTGGCGGCACGGCAGCACCGATCGCGCGCAAGGTGATGGACTATTACCTGTTGGGCAAGATACCGACACCCTTGCCCGATGCGACCGATAACGAGGATGCTCCCCATGACTAAACGCCAGCTCTGGTTGCGCTTCATCGCCCATATCGACCCGATGCTGATGCTGGGTCTGGGGCTACTCATGAGCACCAGCCTGATGCTGCTGTTCAGCGCCAGCGACGGTAATTGGCTGCGCGTCGGCGGTCAGGGCGCCAACATCCTAGTAGCGTTGGTGTTGATGTGGGTGGTTGCCAACTTGCCCCTGCACTATCTGATGCGCACCGCTTTACCCATCTATCTGCTTGGCATGTTGTTGTTGATAGGCGTGGCCCTGTTCGGCGAAATCAGTCACGGCGCACGACGCTGGTTGAACATCGGTGTCGCCACCATACAACCCTCGGAGCTGATGAAGATCGGCGTGCCGCTGATGATGGCTTGGTATTTCGAGAAACACGAGGCTACGCTGACCTGGCGGAACTACCTGATCGCTGCGCTGATTCTTATCGTGCCGGTCGGCCTCATCGCACGCCAACCCGATCTAGGTACGGCACTACTCATCACCGCCAGCGGCTTTTATGTGTTGTTCTTGGCCGGTTTGAGCTGGCGCATCATCGGCGGCATGGTGGTGGCTGGTCTGGCCAGCGCACCCATCCTGTGGAACATGCTGCACGAATACCAGAAGCACCGCATCATGATGTTGCTCGACCCCAGCCAAGACGCGCTGGGCAAGGGCTACCACACCATACAGGGCATGATCGCGGTGGGCTCGGGCGGCATCATAGGCAAAGGCTATATGGCGGGTACGCAGACCCATCTGGACTTTCTGCCGGAACGCACCACCGACTTCATCTTCGCCGTTTACTCGGAAGAGTTCGGCTTGTTAGGCAACCTCATCCTGCTGGCCATGTATGGCTTCGTCATCACGCGCGGATTCATGATCACGGGCGGTGCCTCGACCTATTTCACGCGTCTGATGGCGGGCAGTATCACACTCACCTTCGCCACCTATGCCTTCGTCAACATGGGCATGGTGAGCGGCATCCTGCCGGTGGTGGGCGTGCCCTTGCCGCTGCTCAGTTACGGCGGCACCTCCATGCTCACCCTGCTACTCGGCTTCGGCATGCTGATGAGTATCGAAACACATCAAAAACTCAACAAGACTTAAGGAATCGCCATGCAAAAAAATCTCCTGCTGCTGACGCTCTCCGCAATACTCCTTGCCGCCTGTAGCAGCGCGCCCACACGTGATAGCGCAACTCCCGCTGCCGCGCCTAGCTATCCTGCTGCTGCCGCCACACCGGCAGGTGGTTACTTGGCCGGCGATGGTCCAGACGGCGAGATACCAGCTGGTATCGACAACACCCCAGATGCCGCACCCAAGGCCGAGCCGCTGCACCGTTATGCCAACCGTCCTTACAAAGCCTTAGGTAAGGAGTACACCCCGCTCACCAGCGTAGGCAATTTTAAAGAGCGCGGTATCGCCTCTTGGTATGGCAAAAAATTCCACGGCCAGCGCACCTCGATAGGCGAGACCTACGACATGTATGTCATGAGCGCCGCCCACCCCACGTTGCCTATCCCCAGTTACGCGCGCGTGACCAACCTCAGCAACCATAAATCCGTGGTGGTACGCGTGAATGATCGCGGCCCCTTCCTGCATGGCCGTATCATCGACCTCTCCTACGCGGCAGCGCACAAGCTGGGCATGATAGGTGCCGGTAGCGCCGAAGTTGAAGTAGTGAGCCTGGCACCCGATGCCGTCATCACTCCAGTTGCACCCGTCGCGGTGGTGGATAGCGAGCCCTTGCCAGTCGTGTCTGCGCCGCTAGAACCTGCCGCCTCTGCACCCGTTATCTCAGCACCGAACGCCCCCAAAAAAGCCGCGCAAGCATCCTCCAAATCGGACAACGTTTACCTGCAACTGGGGGCTTTCAAAACCGAGCACAGTGCCAAGCAATTCCTCGGCAAAATGCGCCATAAGCTCGGCCACAGCCAACAGCAATTGGTGTTGCTGCACAAAGGCGGTTTGATGCGCGTGCAGATCGGCCCCTACAGCAATGTCGATGAAGCGCGCGCGGCCAGCACCGCACTGCATCGCAAGTTAGGTGTGCAGCCCTTCGTCAGCTTGAAATAATTTTTGAATCACGGGAAAGGCCACTGCAATGATCTGTGCAAAATGCGG
>JAVHRA010000262.1:0-1488 GCA_036171395.1 Gallionella sp.
CGAGTCTGCCGCAACCTAGCATCGCGCCCTTGCTGAATGCCGCTCTGAGCGGTTACGCCCTGTTGCTGGGCTTTGCTTTTTTGCCGCTGCTGCAATTGCGTAAGGTTTCGCCGTTGCGCGTACTGCGTCGTGAGTTGGGTGCACCGCAGGCCAGTGCATGGCTGGTCTACGGCTTCGCGATAATGGTGTTGTCCGCCTTGTTCGTCTGGCACTCGGGTTCGCTAAAATTGGGGATGGCAGTGTTGGTTGGCGTGTTGTTTGGCATGTTGCTGTTTGCCGCCGCTGCTTGGGCTTTGCTACAGGTCTCGGTGAGATATACCCAAGGCATCGCGGCACATTGGCGGCATGCCTTTACCAATCTGGCGCGTCAGGGACGCAGCTCAGCCGTGCAGATCGTGGCGCTCAGTCTAGGCGGCATGGCTTTGTTGGTGCTGACCTTGGTACGTGCTGATCTGATGGCGAGTTGGCAGGGGAAGTTGCCGCCCGATACGCCCAACCGATTCTTGGTCAACGTCCAAGTTGATCAAGTGCAACCGGTGTTAGATTTTTTTACTCTGCGTAATCTACCTGTCCCAGAGTTACAGCCTATGGTGCGCGGGCGTTTGGTGGAGATTGGTCAACATGTCATCAGTCCTGACGACTATCCCGATCCACGTGCCCGTGGGCTGGTGGAGCGCGAATTCAATCTATCCTATATGGAGCAGATGCCATCATGGAACGAGCTGGTGAGCGGCAAGTGGTGGAACGCCGGTGCCGCAGGCGAGTTATCTGTGGAGGAGGGCATCGCCAAGACTTTAGGCATCCATCTGGGCGATACGCTTACCTACGATGTGGCAGGGAGTCGTTTCACCGCTCGCGTTACCAGTCTGCGCAAGGTGCAGTGGGATTCCATGAAAGTGAATTTCTTTGTTATCACCACGCCGGATGTGCTCAAAGAGCAGAGCGCCAGCTATCTCAGCAGCTTTTATCTGCCTGCGGATAGGGCGCGCTTAGGGGATGAGTTGGCACGTGCCTTTCCTAATATCTTGCTGATAGACACCGGCGCGGTCATCGCGCAAGTGCGCGACATCATGGCGCGTATCGCCCAGACGGTCAGCGCGGTGTTTCTGTTCACCTTGTTATGTGGCTTGGTGGTGCTGTATGCGGCGTTGCTCGCGACTCAAGATGCGCGCCGGCATGAGGCAGCCATACTGCGCACTTTGGGTGCAGATAGTCATTATCTGCGCCGCATGCATCTGGCCGAGTTCGCCGTGCTGGGGGCGATGAGTGGCTTGTTCGCGGCTGCGGGTGCCGAGTCTTTGGGCTGGGTATTGGCGCGCTTCGTATTGGAGATACCGTATCTACCTGATCCCAGCATCTGGTTGATAGGCATAGCAGGCGGTGTGGCAGTAGTGACGGTCGCGGGTTGGTTGGCGACACGTGAATTGCTGACAGTTGCGCCACTCATTTTGTTACGTGAGTAGTGCCGCACGCGGCGAATAACGTTAC
>JAVHRA010000263.1:0-1485 GCA_036171395.1 Gallionella sp.
CGACATCAGCGAGCGCAAGCGTCTGGAAGCCGAGCTGCGTATTGCCGCCATCGCCTTTGAAGCGCAGGAAGGCATGATGATTACCGATGCCCACAAGCGTTTGATTAAGGTGAACCGCGCTTTTACCGAGATCACCGGTTATAGCAGTGCAGAAGTTTTGGGGCAGACACCGGCGCTACTCAGTTCGGGGCGGCACGATGCGGATTTCTATCGTGCCATGTGGCAGACCATCAATCGCAGCGGTTCATGGGATGGCGAGATATGGAACAAGCGCAAGAGCGGCCAGATATACCCCGAACATCTCACCATCACGGCCGTGCGTGATTTGAACGGACAGATCAGCCATTACGTGGGCACGCTCACCGACAGTACCGATAGAGAAGAGGCGCTGACCAAGTTGCGGCAGGGGGCGGACGAGCTGGCTGCGGCCAATGCCAAAATCGAGGAGGAGCGCGCGCTGTTGGCGCAGCGTGTGGCGGAACGCACCGTGCAATTGCAGCATGCCAACCGCGCCAAAGATGCCTTCCTCGCCACCATGAGTCACGAGATACGCACGCCGCTGGGCGGCATGCTGGGTATGTTGGATCTGCTGAGTCGCAGCGGGCTGGACGGTAAGCAAAAAGAGTTGTTCGACGTGGCGCAGAACTCGGGCAAGAATTTGCTGCACATCGTCAATGACATTCTCGACTGGTCCAAGATTGAAGCGGGCAAGATGGAATTGGTGCCGCGCGTGACCAGTCTGAATGATCTGCTCAACAGCGTCGCTGCAACCTATCGCCAAGTCGCAGCGGGCAAAGACATACAGCTGCAGCAATCTTTTGATACACGCTTGAGCGCCGCGCATCTGCTTGATCCACTGCGCGTGTCACAGATACTAAATAACCTCATCAGCAATGCCATCAAGTTCACCCCTCACGGCAGCATCGAACTCAGCGCCCAGCTGCTGGCGCGTCAAGACGGTAGCGAGGAAGTGCGTTTGAGCGTGCGCGATAGCGGCATGGGCATAGCACCCGCGCAGCAGGAACGCTTATTCCAACAATATGAACAAGTCAGTGCCGATACGGCGCGCATGTATGGCGGCACCGGCTTAGGGCTAGCAATCTGTCGCAGATTGGCGGAGATGATGGAAGGCACGCTGGGGGTGGAAAGCGAGCTGGGTAAAGGCTCGACTTTCACGCTCACGCTCAGGCTGAGCGTCGCGAGTGCCGACGCGCAACAGAATTTACTCAAGGTCAGAAGTGAGGAACAGGGCAAGCGCAGTGAGATCGAGACATTGCCACGTATGGCCAGCGGTGCAGCCGCTAACGTGTTGCTGGTGGACGACCATCCGGTCAACAGGATGTTGCTCAAGCAGCAGCTGCTATTGCTCGGCTTGCAGGTTGAGTCTGCCGCGTCGGGCAGGGAGGCATTGGCGTTGTGGCGGGCGGGCCGTTTCGATTTGCTCATCACCGATTGCCATATGCCGGAGATGGATGGTTATGAATT
>JAVHRA010000264.1:0-1484 GCA_036171395.1 Gallionella sp.
GCATCGCCCAGTTCTTCAGTGTGCCTTCGCCCAATAGCTTGAGCGAGCCGCTGCCCATGCGGCGGTTGATGGCATCCATGGTCTTCATCAGCGCATCTGACCGTTGTTGCGACTCTACATCGTCGAATAGGGTGGGTGAGCGGGCGGCACGCGCTGAGATGGCGGTTAGTACCACCCCTGCCTTTTGATAGGCGTAACCGCTGTGGTATATGCGGCGCAGGCCTTGCAGGGCGGCATGGCATAGCAAGCGTGTGTCATCGGTCGCCTCGTGTAGCGGTAGCAGCATAGCCTCTTGATGTTGCGGGTCACGCTCCTTGTGTGGATTGGTGCGGATATAGACTTGTATCCCGGCGGCGATGGAGTGTTGGTTGCGCAATTTCTCGGCAGCGCGGGTGGTATAGGCGATGACCGCCTGTTCCAAGTCAGGTAAATTCCCGACCAAATGGCCGAAGGAGCGCGAGCAGATGATCTGTTGCTTAGCTGGCATCATTTCATCCAACTCCAAACATGCAATGCCATTGAGTTCTGCGATGGTGCGTTCCAGCACCACACTGAATTCATCGCGGATGCGTTTGGGTGAGGCGCGCTTGAGATCCAGTACGCTGTTTATCCCCAATGCTTGTAATCTGGCCGTGCTGCGTCTGCCCACGCCCCACACCTCGCCGACGGAAAAGCCTGCGAGCAAGGCGTCTAGCTCAGACGGATTGTAGGTATTGAGGTTACAAACTCCTTGGCGTTGCACATCTTTCTTCGCGATATGGTTGGCCAACTTTGCCAGCGTCTTACTCGCTCCTATGCCCACGCATACCGGTATGCCCACATGGCGTTTGATTTGTTGGCGCATGCTTTGTGCAAGCTCAGCATGTACTGCGCGGATGCCGGTAAGCTCAAGGAAACACTCATCTATGGAATAAATCTCTTGCTGTGGCGCATATCCCGAGAGCAAGGACATCACCCGATTCGATAGGTCGGCGTACAGGCTGTAATTGGATGAACGCGGGATGATGCCGTGGCGCTTGGCGATGTCTTTGAGTTGATACCAAGGCACGGCCATCTTGATGCCTAGGTCTTTAACTTCCTGTGAACGGGACACCACGCAGCCATCGTTATTGGAGAGGACCACTACTGGTTTGCCTTCCAACTGGGGTTGGAACAAGCGCTCGCAGGAAACGTAGAAGTTGTTGCAATCAACCAGTGCGATGGCACGCGGCATGGTTACACCTTGTGTACATTCCATTGCACCACGCCCCAGATGGATAAGTCTTGCTCAGGTCTTATATGCACATCCGGATAGTCGGGGTGGGCAGCGCGTAGTAACTGGCCATGCGCTGTATTTATGAGCTGCTTGACCGTGAATTCACCATCCACAACGGCAATCACTACACTGCCATGAGTAGCTGGCATGGCTCTGTCTACGACCAATAGGTCGCCATCGAAAATACCCAAACCCACCATGGAGTCACCTGCCACCCGCATAAAGAAAG
>JAVHRA010000265.1:0-1479 GCA_036171395.1 Gallionella sp.
AGAATTTAGGAGACCTGAGTAGAAAAAGATAATTGCACTCCAATATGGTATTTAGTTTTTGCGGAAACAAAATCCAGAAAGGAATGCAATATGGGATCGACCCCACAAAAGAAAGATATCACGATCGAATTTGACTGTCTATTCAGGGTCAACATGGGTCAGTGTGATTTTTCGTCGATTATGAAAGTGTTTCTCACGTTGTTGCCGCAGTTGCTGGAAGATTTTTTCCAGAAAGTGCTGGTTGCCTTCGGTGAGTATGAGATGGCTCAGGACAAGAAATCCTTCGCCTGCAAATGTTGTGGCAATGACACGACATTTATCTGGAAGACGCGGCATGGCAAGGCGACAACCATTCTCACCTGGTTCCGCTATATCACGCTCAAACAGTTGCAGGTGCAGTGCAAGGTGTGCGGCAGCAAACAGTACCTCACCCGGATGTTGCTAGGCATGGAGCCACGAAAGAGGATTCCCGAAGAAACCCGACGCAAGTTGGCTCTGCTGGGTGCGCTGACTTCCTACCGCGTGGCGGAGAAGTTCGGCAAGATGTTCGGCTGGGCGATAGACAAGATGACGATCTGGAAATCGGTGCAGCAGGTCGGTGCCGGGCTGGATTTTGCGCTGGACGAAAATGAAGAGCCACGTTGCGAGGCAGATGGAACCGGTGTCGGAATTACCGGAATCGCCAAGCGCGGCAAGGAGTTGAAGGTGTTGGTGCAGTACCAAAAGGGTGGTGGGGTCAGGGTGGCGGGCATCGATATCGGCAGCTACAACGGATCATGGGATAAGCTGTTTGAAAAGAGCATCGAGACCATCAAGAAATTCAAGGGGCCATTTTTGCTGTTGACCGATGGGGACACTTCTATTTTTGATAGTCTGAAAGGCAAGGTGACCGTCCTGGTTCAGCGATGTTTGTGGCACATCCCCTACCAGGCACAGTACGTGTTATGGGAGGATAGTGTAAAACGGAAGAGTAAGGAGTGGTTGCACGTTGTGGCGGAGCTGATGGAGATATGTGCGATCAGATCAGGGGTGGATTGCCCCGATACGATCAAGACGATGCTCGAATCGAAGCGAGCGCGACTGGAAAAAGTGATCACTTACTGCAAGGAAAAAAAGTACACACATTGCGTGGCTTATCTTGAAAATGCGCGTGCGGACATGTTTACAGCTTTGGAAAATCGCCTGGAAGGAAAAACGACAAGCCGGGTAGAAAGACTGTTCAGGACGGTGAACATGAGAGTCAACGTCAGCAAGTGGAGTACGGAGGGAGCGCTGAATGTCACCAAGGTCAGACTCGCATATTATTACAACGGGTTCGACGCTTGACGGTGACAAAATAACGGCATATCGGAGGGCATTATTTCAGGTCTCCTATTGACAACGCTACCAATAAATTTGTTTGATGGGTGTTCTGAAGAAGATATCGAAAATATGCTGGTCGGCGCATTTTCGCTAAGTGAAAAGGGTGATAGTGCCGAT
>JAVHRA010000266.1:0-6795 GCA_036171395.1 Gallionella sp.
CGGTGATGCGCGACACGCCCACTCGGGTGGCAATGTCCTGCATGGTTACGGATTTGCTGCTTGCGGTTGCAGTGGCGGCAGTCTTTTTGTTGACAGGCTTAGTCATGATGTACACGTGTCAAAATTATGTTAACTAGCGCGCAGTATAAACGATATATAAAAATATTTACTAGCCCTATTGACAATTAAATATATACACGAGTAAAGTTTGTCTTAAGGGCAATGTGTAGCTCAAACTTCTAATGATTCCGTGGCGATAATTGCTCTTTGGGTTTGGCGTTATGGTGGTAGTGATGGAATTTAAGTTACACGTGCAATGCTGCTGCTTCGGTGCATGAGCAAGCAGTTCCGAGAAGATTGGGGTAAGGCGTCGTAGAGCGTGTAGTCCCTGAGGTCGAAGTAGCAAGGTGGCGCAGTTAAGTCTGATGGCAATCTTTCACTAATTACAACGAGGGGAATGCAATGAATAAAGTTATCGCACATAAGCAAGCTGGCGTGACTCGTAAACCGGGTACACAAATCACAGTGCTGACGGCCATGTTGATGGCGCTGGGAAGCACGCCTGTCCTAGCAGCCGATATGGGGGACGGTCTGGAATTATCCGGCTACACGCGCGGCGGCGTGTTCTCAGGTACACCCCGAGGCGGCTATACCCTAGGTGGCGATATGCAGAAGTTCCGTCTGGGTAACGAAGGCGACAACGGTTTTGAGTTGGAGATCCGCAAGACCTTTGATGTGGGTAGCGGCATGAAGTGGAGTTTGGATTACATGCCCACGGTATGGAACGGTACGCAATACACCCAACAAGCTTATGCCGAGATGACCGGTATGGAGTTTGCGCCCGAAGCTAAGTTCTGGGCTGGCCAACGTCGTTTGCGTATTCAAGACGTGCATATTGTCGATCATTTCTTCATGGATTACGGTCTGAACTATGGCGCGGGTATGACCGACTACAGTCTGGGTTTTGCTAAGTTGGGCGTGGGTGTGTTTAATGGTGGCTCACTAGATAATCACAACTCTGCACAGAACAACGCGCGACGCGTCAACGTCGATCTGTCCGAGATCAAAAGTAACCCCGGTGGTGTGATACGTGTGCTGGGTACTGTTGTCAGCGGAACTTTCCAATATGCTTCACCCGGTTCTGGCTTGTCTGTATCGCACAACCAATCCGACTTCATCGTAGCCGGTCTTACCAATACAGTTTTTTTGCAAACTGCCAACGGCCATGCCGGACTGAACGGCCAGTTCCAAGGGCTGGGTGATGCTGTAGCAGCCATCACGTTGAACAACGGTGTGACGCTCAACACTCAACAACCCGGTCTGAAGAGCACGCGTATTGGCGACTCTATCAACTGGCAGAGCGGCGCGTTCGGCGGCCAAGCGCTGGTGGCGTTGCAGAACGGCCAAGTGGAAGGTGGGGTGAACAACGGCATCAACACCAAAGATTTCACGCTTGGCGGTCGTGTCTCTTATGCAACTAGTAAGAACTTCAAGCTGCTGTTGGAAGCAGGTAACACCTCACGCAGTATCGATGGTCAAGCTCAGCAACAGTTGAACAAGATCACCTTCGCGCCTACCTTGGCGATCGGCACCGACTTCTGGTCCCGTCCTGAGATGCGTTTCTATGTCACCCGTGCAACTTGGAACAATGCGGCTGCAGCAGCCAACGCAGGAACGGTACTTAATCCTGGCTTCGGTGCCAATGGCCGTACCTCCTCCACAGCTGCTGGCGTACAGGTGGAAGTTTGGTGGTAAGTCCCAAGCTGGGATAGTTGAAATTGCTGGAGCTGCACACCGCGTATCATCGCGGCGTGCAGCGCTAATGAACTGAATCATCAGGAGACGAAAATGAAACTAGGACATATAACAGGACGTTTGGCAGTGGCGTTGCTCGCAGTGGGCATGATGACAGCGGCGCATGCCGAACTGACCATCGCTTACATCACCAACGGCAACACCAATGAAGGTTGGACGCTGATCAATGGTGGCGCAAAAGAGGCAGGTAAAAAAGCGGGGGTGAAGTTCATCGAGTTAGCGGCAGAGAAGGGCGAGTTATCCAAACAGCTGGCCATCGTCGAAGACATGATCACCCGTCATGTCGATGCGATCGCAATCGCACCTGTAGATAGTGCTGGTATCGCTCCAGCTGTTAAGCGTGCTCTGGCTGCTGGTATCCCTGTGGTCGCGGTGGATACCAATATCACCGGTGCCAATGTCACCAGCTATGTCGCCACCGACAACATCAAGGCAGCCAATGTGCAGGGTGGTTGGGCGGCAGAGCAGATCAAAGATGGAGACAAGGTGGTGTATGTGACCGGCGACCAAGGTCAGTCCACAGGCCAAGAACGCAAGAAAGGTTTTATCGATGCGCTCAAGGCCAAGCACCCGCATGTGAAGATCATCGAAGTGTCTACTACGTGGGATCAGACTCAGGCTCAGAACGGTGTTGAATCTGCATTGCGCGCCAATAACGATATCAAGCTGATCGCTTGTGCATGGGATGGTGGTGCCTTGGGTGCGGTCGCCGCGATGAAGGGGTATGGCATACGCGCTGGCGAAATCAAGCTGGCCGGTTTTGATGGTTCTCCTGGCGGTCTGGACATGATGAAGCAAGGCTGGCAGCAAGCCAATGCCGCGCAGATGCTGGCTAAGATCGGTGCAACTGGTGTAGAGACAGCCATCGCTGCGGCCAAGAAGCACAAGGTCGAAGCACGTATCGACACGGGTGCTTTCTTGGTGCTTCCTTCCAACGTGGATAAGTTCGCTAAGGATTCCGGTGTAGCGCAATTCATGAAGGTGAAGTAATTCCCGTCTCGTCATAACCTAGGATGGCCGCGCTCCAGTGGCCATCCTTGCGAAAGGAATCATCATGAAGACACTGACACGACAAGAATGGTATGGCGCACTGGTCGCGGTGCTAGTGCTGGGCATCTTCCTCTCCATCGCCTCACCGTATTTTCTTAACAGTCGTAATCTCAGCAACATTCTGGTTCAAGCTTCGGTGATCGCGCTGCTGGCAGGTGGACAGACCTTCGTCATCCTGACTGGTGGCGTCGATCTGGCAGTCGGCTCTCTAACCGCATTAGCCGGTGCGATGGCCGGTTACATGATGATCAAGTTGGGCATCGATCCCTACATGGCCATCCTCGCGGCTTTTGCTATCGGTGCAGGCGTGGGCTTGTTCAACGGATATCTGGTTGCCTTCGTCGGCATCCCTTCTTTTATTGTCACGCTGGGTGGGCTGACGCTGTGGCGTGGTCTGGCTTACGACTCGACAGGTGGTTTCGATATGTCGGGCTTGCCCGATCCCTTTCCCTTCATAGGCTATGGTGAGTTGTTCGGCTTCTTGCCCATGCCTATCGTGGTGATGGCGCTGTTCTATATCTCGATGTCTTTCGTGCTTTCCAGCACCAAGCTAGGCCGCTATGTCTACGCCATCGGTTCTAACGAGATGGGCGCACGTCAGGTCGGTATCAATGTGCGTTGGTACAAGCTCGGAGTGTATGTCGTGTCGGGTTTGTGCTGTGCCTTGGCAGCACTGGTGTTGATCGGTCGTATGGATTCTTCCAGCGGCAAGATCGCGCAGATGTTCGAACTGGATGCTATTGCCGCCGTGATATTGGGCGGTACTTCATTGTTCGGTGGACGCGGCAGCATCATCGGCAGTCTGTTGGGCGCCATCCTCATCACCATGATCCGCAACGGGATGAACCTGCTGGAAATCTCGCAGTTCAAACAGATGATGGCAATCGGTGCGGTGGTAATCATCGCGGTATGGATAGACGTGGTACGTCGTAAACGTCTGTTACGCAAATAAGCGAGGGGAACATCATGAACACTGAAAAATCAGTCATAGAGATACGCGGCCTGACCAAACATTACGGCGGTGTCAAAGCGTTGACCGAGGCGAACTTCTGTTTGGCACCGGGCGAGCATGCCGCTATCGTGGGCGACAACGGCGCGGGCAAGAGCACCTTTGTGCGCCTCATCACCGGTGTCGAGTCACCTAACAGCGGCGAAATATTCCTAGATGGTAAGAGCGTCACTTTCGATTCGCCATTGGATGCACGTGACCAAGGGGTGGAGACGGTCTATCAGACCTTGGCATTGGCTGAGGATTTGGATGTGCCGGCCAACATTTTCCTTGGTCGTGAGAAAGTGTTGTTCAACTTGGGGCCGTTATCGATACTCGATCACAAAGCGATGCGTAGTGAGTCGGTGCAGATGTTGTCCACCACCGGCGTGAAGATACAAGACATGAGCGAGACCTTGCGCGGCATGTCGGGTGGTCAACGCCAATGTGTGGCCATCGCGCGTGCGGCAGGCTTCGCTAAGAAACTCATTATTTTGGACGAGCCCACTGCGGCCTTGGGTATACAAGAGACCGCGCGTGTCGAAGAGATCATCAAAGGTCTGAAACAACGCGGCGTGCCACTCATCATCATCAGTCACAACCTGCGTCAGGTGTTCGATCTGGTTGATCGCATCTGGGTGTTTCGTCAGGGTCGTATCGTTGCTTCGGTGTTGAAGACGCAGACCTCGCCGGAGCAGATCGTTGGACTTATCACCGGCGCGGTGAATCCCGATGACGTACCGGGTGCAACCGATCTCATCACCGACATCGCGCTGTTCCAGTAAAGCGATGAGCAAAGATCTAGCGCGTTTCGTCGTGTTCGGTGAGGCACTCACCGACATGCTCCGACAGGATGATGGCCGTTGGTTGGCTGTGCCTGGCGGGGCGTGTTGGAATGTCGCACGCGTGGGTGCAAGGCTGGGAGTGAGCACGGCGTTTGCCGGTGCGGTGAGCAACGATCTGTTTGGTGCTGAGTTGGCGGGTAAGGGTATAGCGGCTGGGCTGGATGAGCGCTATCTGCAACGCTACGACAAGGCGCCCTTACTTGCCATGGTGGCCTCGCAACATCCACCGCAATATTTTTTTATTGGTGACGACAGTGCCGATTTACATTTCGCACCAGAGCAACTACCCCAAGGTTGGCGCGTAGCGGCTGAGGTGGTGCATTTCGGTGGCATCAGTTTGATGCGCAAACCCTTGTGCGAGCGTCTGCTGGCCGAGGCGCAAGCGGTACACGCGGCGGGTAAGGCCGTGGCCTTCGATCCCAACTTCCGCAGCATGGCTTATCAGCCGCACTATCCCGCCACCTTCCGCGCCCTCGCGGCCATCTCTAACTACATCAAAGTATCGGATGACGATCTGCTCGGTCTGTTCCCCGGCTTGCCGCCAGAACAAGGAGTGGGCGCGTTGCGCAAACTAGCTCCGCAAGCGCAGATATTATTTACCCGTGGCGCGCACGGCATGACTTGGCTGAGTACTGGCAGGGTCATCGAGCAGAAAGTTTTTCCTGTGCAACTGGTGGATACAGTAGGGTGCGGTGATGCCTCTATGGGCGGGTGGCTCGCCAGCATGTTGATGCGTCCGCAGGCCGATGTCAGTGCTCATCTGCAAGTTGCAGCAGCTGCTGCTGCATTAGCTGCGACCCACGCCGGCCCCTATCCACCTAGTGCAATCGAAGTCGATGACTTGTTACGTAGTTCAGGGTATCCAGCATGGCTAGCACAGTGAATTTACAAGATGCCGCAGATGCCTTGTGCGAGTTGCTGGCACAAGGTAGTGCAGGCAGCAGCATCACTAAACGCCGCTTGCAGGGCGGCTTACACGGCAACATGGAAGTCATCGAAGTCGACAATGGGCGCATGCGCTTCTGGGTTTTGCCTGAGCGCGGCATGGGCATCTGGAAAGTGTGGCTAGACGGAATCGAGCTAGGCTGGCAGTCGCCGGTGCGCGGGCCTGTGCATCCCTATTATGTGCCGCTGCATGATCTTAGCGGCTTAGGTTGGTTAGATGGCTTCGATGAATTGTTATGTCGCTGCGGTCTGGAAAGTAACGGTGCGGCTGAGTTCGACGCGTTGGGCCGTTTGCGTTATCCCCTGCATGGCAAGATCGCCAATCTGCCCGCTTACGATGTGAACGCTGAGATAAATGAGCCGCTGGCATCGGCGAGTGTGCGCGGCAGGGTGGATGAGACGCGTTTCAAGTTTCGTAAATTGCAACTCGCTACTACTGTGAGCAGCGTGGCCGGTAGCAGTGAGTTGCTGATCAGCGACACGGTGACAAATCGCTCCGCCGTGGCGAGTGATTTTCAATTGCTGTATCACATCAACTTTGGTTCACCGTTGTTAGAGGCCGGTGCCCAAGTGGTCGCACCGGTTGCCATGTTGTCGCCGCGTACCGCAGTGGCAGAGCAGGGTGTCGCAAACTGGTCGCGCTATGCCGCACCTGTTGCTGGCTACGAAGAGCAGGTCTACTTTATGCAGTTGCTGGGCGATGCAACTTCACAGACCGAAGTGCTGCTCAAAAATAAGGCAGCTGATAAGGGTGTAAGTCTGCACTTCAACCTACAGCAACTGCCATTTTTTACGCTGTGGAAGAACACCGCCGCTGAGAGTGATGGTTATGTCACTGGCCTAGAACCCGGCACCAACTTTCCCAATCCGTATAGCTACGAGCAGAAGCAAGGACGTGTCATGACACTGCAACCAGGCGAGTCGCGCCGCTTCGATATCCGCATTGCGTTCCACCGCGATGCGGCCTCTGTTCAACAAGCGGAACAACGCATCGCTATCTTGCAAGCTGCACAAGCTGCCATCATCCATCCCACTATGCAGAGGGGATGGAGCATAGAAGCAGATCGATAGGATATTCAGGCTATTGCTGACTGTTAATTGCATGTCCTGATCGAAATGCGCCCCTAACTTGTGTTCAAATGAACAACGTCG
>JAVHRA010000267.1:0-6770 GCA_036171395.1 Gallionella sp.
TGGCCCATGGTGTCATTGAGGCGTTTGAAATTATCTATGTCCAGCAGCGCCACGCAGATGGGCGAGCTGTTGCGTTGTGCGCGGGTGGATTCGCGGGCATAAGCTTCATCTAAGCCGCGCCGGTTGAGCGCGCCGGTCAGTTGATCTTCGCGCACTTTTTCGCTGATCTGCTCCAACTCCTGTTCCAGTTGTTTGATCTTGGTTTCCGCTTCTTGCACACGTTGACGCGTCTCCAGCAGTTCTTCATGGGAGCGCAGCGCGCTGGCTTGAATGACGCGGGTGTCCTGCATGATGTCATCCAGCAGGTGACTGAGCTGGGTGATATTGTCAGCCTTGCCGATCTTCTGGCTGTAGCCTTCGATCTTGTTGTGATATTCGCCGGTACTCTCGGTCAGATCACCCAAACGGTCGATGAAGGTGGTCATCAGGCTCTTGAGCGTGGTCTTGGCATCGGTCAGGCTCTGTTTGAGCATGCTCTGTTTAATCAATGCATCGCGCAGGCTGCGCTCAGCATCGGCGATGACATGTTTATCGATGGGATTATCGACGATGCCTTGCAGCGTAGTAATCTGGCCATGTAGCCATTCTTCGTCTTCTACCAATTCGCCGACGTTCTCCACCAGCAAACGTAGCAGGCGGATCAATCCTTCTTGTATCTTGGCCTTGTCGCCGCCGCGCAACTCCACACGTATCCAGAATTGCCGCAGTTGTTTGGCCAGCACGACGATTTGTTCATGGTCGGTCGCAGCGCGTATTTGTTCTGAGATGCTCTTTACCTCGGCGGCGAACTCGGGTTGTGTGCTGAGCGTACTTTCCAGTGTCTGTGCCAGTAGTTCGCGCAACTGTGCATGCACATCGCCACTTTCTGGCAAGCCTGCATTCGTGATTGAGACGTTGGTGGCAGCAGCGCTGGCCGCAGCTACCGTGGGAAGCGTGGCTGGTTTGCTCGGGTCGGACAGCGCTTCGCTGCCAGGAATTTCCGTAGCGGCGCTGGTGGTGGCCGGTGTGGTACTCCAGGAGCGCACCAAGCCATTGAGTTTCTCAAATAGAGTCTCGGAGTTGGCGGCGAAACGCGTCAGCACCGTTTCCAAGCCTTCCTTTTTGCGCGTGATGGTCAGTCCTTTATGCGGAGTCTCCAATTGGCGTAGCAGGTCACGTATTAGCTCCGACCATGAAGCGACCATTTGCCCTTCTTTGCTGACGGGTAATAGTTTTTCTAATTCGCTCTGATAGCCTTTCCAGTCTTTGCCGGATAAAGATTTACGCAGATTGTTACCGACTAGCGCGGACTTGCCGGATTGCTGGGCCAGTGTGTCGGCGATGCTTTTGAGTAGCAGCAATACACCGTCATTTTCCTCTACCGGTAGTCCGCCGATCTCAGCATAGATCTTGCTGTAGTTGTCAGGAGTGGGGGGGATCTTACGCAGTGCCAGCGTTTTGAGTGTCTCGCGGGCAATCTCAGAGGGGATGGTAAGTGGGCTGCTCATGACTCGTATCCAAGTATGGTCTATGAGTCATTATCAGCGAAGCTTGCAGTCGCAAAGACTGGAATAAGCGGCGACTACACCGCTATTTCATCTGTGAGGTATCCACCAAGTGGTAGCTGATCGCGTAGTGGATGGCTTCTGCATTGTTCTTGAAACCCATCTTTTCCAACATGCGGGCACGATACACACTCACGGTCTTGGGACTGAGTGTCATGCTTTCGGCGATCTCGCTCAGCGTCTTGCCCGAAGCAATCAGGCACAGAGTCTGGTATTCCCGATTGGACAGCGTCTGATGCATCAGTTCTTCAGAGTTGCCTATCATGCTGTTGAGCAATTGCTCCGCCATGATCTCGCCGATGTATTTTTTGCCACTGAGCACTTGTCGTATCGCGCCTATGAGTTGGTCAGGCGCGCTTTGCTTGTTCAAATATCCAGATGCACCCGCTTTCAGACTACGCACCCCGTATTGGTCTTCGGGATACATGCTGAGCACGATGACCTTGATGTCGGGTTGTTCCTGCTTGAGTTGTTTCAACACATCGATACCGTTTTTATCGGGCAAGGCAATATCTAACAGCACGAGGTCATAGCTGTGATTGTGTGCCATATGCAATGCTTGCATGCCAGTCTCGGCTTCGCCGGTGACCCGAATGTCTTCGGTGTCGTCCAATAATTGCTTCAATCCTTTGCGGATCAGGGCGTGGTCGTCTACTACGAGGATGCTGATCATGTCCATTTGCTTCAAAAGAGTGTGGGTTGATAGTTGTTGCAGTCTTCACAGCTGCAATCCGCCAGCGGCAAGCTGACGGTGATGACGATGCCTCGATCTGGGCCATATTCGACATTTGAGCAACCGCCTAAATGCGAGACGCGCAATTTTACGATACGCAGTCCGAGTTCGCGCTGTTTGAGGTGTTCAGCCTCGTTATATCCTTGGCCATCATCTGATACTTGCAGGGTCACGCAATCATCCTCTTCGTAGAGTTTGATCCGCACCGAGTGGCCGCCGCTGCGCAACATGATGTTATTCAATATTTCCTGGAAGGTGCGGAATAGGCTGGTCGCGTGTTCGTCGCTCAGCTCTAAATCGTCATCGGTCGCAATCACCTTGCACGTGATGCCGCTGCGTCTGCTGAAATCTTTGGTCTCGCTATCGATGGCGGCAGCGATACCGAAATGATCGAGTACGCCGGGGCGCAAAGTATGGATCAAGTTATTGACGGTATCGACTGCGGTATCGAGCAGCTGAGACATGGCGCGGGACTTTTCGTGTAAAGCGACTTGCTCGCGGGGAAGTTGCAGGGTCAACCAAGACAGATCCATTTTGACGGCGGTGAGTAGCACGCCGATATCGTCATGTATCTGGCGCGCGATGCGGCTGCGCTCCTGCTCTTTAAAAGTCTCGATATAAGAAGACAGTTCATGCAGTTGTTGGTGCGCATGCATGATCTCCAGCGCACTTTGTTTGCTCTGGGTGATGTTGACCATAAAGCCTTCGAGTATGGTGACCAGATTGCTGTTCTTTCTACAGGTGGCGCGCAGGTTGACCCATTTCACTTCCTTGTTCTTGGCTAGCACAATGCGGCCTTCCCAGTTCCATGGCGCGACATCGAATATTGCTTGCCTCAGACTGGTGAGGAAGCGCTCTTTATCTTCGGCATGGATGCGGTCTAACATCAGCTGCGGATGCAGCGTTAAATCGGCGGCATCGATGTCGAGTACGGCGGCGCTCCCCGGGCTGATATAGTTGCAATGCAGCGTGTCGTTATTGCCTAATTGCACCTGAAAAGCCATGCCGGGCAGGTGGTCGAAGAAGGAGTGGAAGAGAGTTGCGTCGGTCATAATGTTCTTGCTATTAAGTTATTTGAATTATGATTTCATCATGCAGCACGAACCTAGGTGGACAGACTGTGTATCTACCGTATTGACTCTAAGATAAGGATTGGATATCTATCCCTTGGGGATGATTTCTGTTTTTATTAGCAGGCTAAAATCCGTCTAAATCACTAAAGCAACCTGATAGACGCCCAGCTTACTATAGCGGGATGCCTCATTGCAAAAATAATCCATGATCACACTTTTCCAAAAATCGCCTCCCGCTGTACAGGCTATGTTGTTGCAGATAGCAGCCGTTGCTAGCGTGCTTGCTACCCTTAACCTGATGGCGCTGCGTGTCACGCCATTACTCATGGCGTTGTGTTGCGGGTTATTGGCAGCAGTGTTCAGTTATCTGCTGCGACAAGCCCGCTGGTGGTGGCTGATACAGTTGGGTTTTATGCCGGCTGTCGTGGTGATGTTGGCCTTGGATCTACCACCCGGTTTGTTTCTAATCGCATTTTTGCTATTCGTGTTGGTGTACTGGAGCACGTTTCGTAGCCAAGTGCCGCTCTACCTTTCCAGCAATAAAGTGTGGGTCGCGTTGGAGGGCTTATTGCCTGCGGCCAGCGCCGACCGGGGTTTTACTTTTATCGATTTGGGCTCTGGTCTAGGCGGGGTGTTGACGCATCTGGCTGTGCGACGCAGCGACGGGCATTATCTGGGCGTCGAAGCGGCGCCTTTGCCTTGCCTATGGAGTGGGTTGCGCATCAAGTGGCTAGGCTTGCAGAATTGCCAAGTACGCTGGGGCAGCATGTGGGACTGCGACTTAGCTAAATATGATGTGGTGTTTGCCTATCTCTCGCCTGTGCCGATGGCGCAACTTTGGCATAAGGCGCGCGCCGAGATGCGTCCCGGCAGTCTGTTCATCAGCAGCACTTTCGTGGTGCTCGACCACCCGCCGCAACGTACTGTGCAGGTCGACGATCTGCATCACTCGACCTTGTATATCTGGGAGATGTAAACGTGCCTAGGGCGTGGTGAAGAAGCCGCTGTCCATTAGCTCTTTGGTCAGCGCCATATAGTCGGCAGCACCTGGGCTATGCGGTGCATAGGCGAATACGTCCTGACCCATCATGGGGCTAGTGGCCAGTGCCACGGTTTCACCGATACGGGTATTGCACACCAGATCGCCGTAGCGATTTTTGAGTTGATCGTAGATGTCGTATGAGAGTTTGCGGCGTGAGTCGAAACGAGTAACGACGATGCGACGCGCTAAGTTGCGCTGTAGTTTTTTCTCCAGCACATCCAATGCACTGCCTAGCCTATGCACGCCTTGTAAGGACAGAAAATCAGCAGATACAGGTATCAGCACGCGGTCGGTCGCCAGTAGCGCGTTGAGGGTCAACACGCCTAGCATAGGACAGCAATCGATCATGATGGGTGCTCCCGTCAACGCCAATTCCTCGCGCAAACCGTGCTTGAGCAAGGTCGCCGCTTTGGCATCACTACCGAACATCGCATCTATCTTGGCTAACTCCAAGGTCGCTGGGATGAGCTGCCAGCCGCGCGGGGTGGTGCGCAACATCTCCTGCAAGGGACGTTTATCTTTGAAAAACGCTGCCATGCTGAGTTCTGGCGAGGTCTGTTTGATACCGCAGGCCAAGGTGAGATGACCTTGCGGGTCCATATCCAGTGCGATGGGACATTGCTGCGCGATATCCAGCGCCGCAGTCACATTCAGGCAGGTCGTAGTCTTGCCCACGCCGCCTTTCTGATTGAATACGGTGATGACAGCCATTTATCGTTCCCTTCTGCCCATAGCGGCTTCATGTAGCCGGGTGTTTGCACAGTCACGCCACATCGCCCGCACTCAGTTGAATGCACCGGCAGCTTTGCTGGCTGCGACTTGCTCCATGATCTTCGCTTGCAATTCCTCGGCGCGCTCGGGGGGGATGCCAAACGCCTGCCATTCTTCCGCGCTGATCTCCACTGCTGTCAGTGTAGGTGTGCCGTATTCAGGCAACATCTTCTCGGCCAGATGTACCAGGCTCACCAGAGGTTGGCCGACTAAAGCGTGTTCATCTTCGGGACTGTGATGATAACGAATCACAGCTTCGATGGAGTCGGGCAGGTCCCAATGTTTGGCCAGTGCCGCACCCAGCTCACCATGGGTGATGCCGAGCAAGGCTTGTTCGATTTCTTGCCATGGGCGCTCTTGCTCACTGACGAAACGTTGATGTAATTCATCGCAGCGCGCCGTGTCGATATGGTTCAGCACCATGTAACCGATGTCGTGCAATAGGCCGGCCAAGAAGATCTCATCGTCTAGCGGGCGGGTATTGCGCGGCATGGCTTGTGATAGCACGCGCAAGGCCAGCGAGATGTTCAGGCTATGCATCCATAACGCTTGCATGTCTAATTTGCCCATCGGTTTTTTGATCAATGAGGTCATCACCGCGATGCCCAGCGTCACTGATTTGACGCGTGTTAGACCAAGCAATATGGCTGCATCCTGTATGGAAGTGACACGCTTGGAAGCGCCGAACAGCGGGGTGTTGGACAAGCCAATAATCTTCGCCGAGATTTGCGGATCTTGCTCGATGAGTTTGAGCAGCTGACGTTCGCCCTCCACACTTTCCAGATTGAGGGCCAATAATTTTTGTGCGATGACAGGCATAGACGGCAGGCTGTCCAGATGAGTAATCGCCTCTTTAAGATCGATAGCGCCAAGTGGCATGTTCATGATTCCTCCTAAGTTGGTTTTGTGGTGTGGGTCGTTGTTATCCATGGGCAACACGGCGGTGCAGGGTGTGGTGCAAATCTGTCTCGTTGTGCCGCAGCGGCACAGCAGCACGTTGCGTCTGTCGTGCCAGGGCCGCAACCTGATCCAATACCCGTAGCGCTTGCTTGATAATGCGCTCCGCTGCGGCAGGACTGCGGCATGCCGCAACCAGTTGCGGTGCGCTGAGGCATAGGCGCAAGGCATTCTTGCTGTGACCGCAAGCAACCGGTTGTGCCAGTTGGCAGGGCAGGGCTGTATGCGGGAGGTTTTGATAGAGCTGAGTGATCTGGGCTGCGTCCAGCAAGCACTCATCCGGTCCGCGCACACGGAAGGTATGGATACTCTGGACGTTATCCCAGCCGCTCGTGTCATGTAGTCCTAGTCGTTGCAAGGACGGCGATATGACCGGTGCGAACCGCGTGTCTTCGTGCAGTCTTTGTTGTATCGCGCTGGCAAAGCGCTGCATATAACGGCTTATATCGGCCTCTGCTACGCCGCGCAAGGCACGCAATTCATGCAGTGCCGCTTCCCAGCGCAACACCATCCCCCATGAGCCAATTTCGGTATAGCGGGCTTGCCAGATGTCCTCGGCTGTTGTGGCGGTCAGCGGTGGGAGCGCGCGCGCATAGCGCTCTCGAATACGCGCGGCATTTTGTGCCGGGATCAGCAGCGCACCGGAGAAG
>JAVHRA010000268.1:0-6735 GCA_036171395.1 Gallionella sp.
GGTAGGCATGGTGGTTCCCTGTCTAGTGATGGTTGTTCTTTTCTTCGTTCTGCTGCATACGGTAGGCAGCGTGGCGTCCGGTGTGTTCGTCCAAAGCGCTTTGTTCAGATTTTGCTTCCACCTTCTTTTGTTCTTCCACATGGCGATCTTGTAGCGTGGTGTAAGACTTCAGGCGGCGTTGCGTGCTGTCGAATTCGCTGCGACCTTGTTGCACCGCAACGTGGCTCTGTTCCAATACTTTGCGTTGCTGGATGATGGCTTCATCCAGTTTGTTGATGAACTGTTGGAAGTTGCGCAGCTCGGCCGGTTCTATGCCGTTGCGCGTCGCGGCCTGTAAGCGGTTCTGATATTCATTGCGATAATTTTTCAGCATGTCCAAGCGTTCTTGGGCATCGTGCTCGGTCTTGTTGCGTTGTCCCAGTTCCCGGGTGGCGGCTTCCTTGTGGTGTTGTGCCAGTTCCATCAGTGGTTTCAAGGAGAAAGGTTTTTGCATGGCGCATGCTCCTTATTATGGGGTGAACAGGCGATACAGTTGTTCCACACTGCTCTGCGTGGATTCCTGTTCGAACATGCCTTGTTTAAGGAAGGCTTCCATGCGCGGATAGAGCTGGATAGCTTCATCCAGAATTGGATCGCTGCCGCTCACATAAGCCCCGACACTGATGAGGTCGTGGTTGCGTTGGTAGTGCGAATACAAATGCTTGAAGTGCTGCACGATGGACAGATGTTCGGCCGGCACTAGATGTGCCATGACGCGGCTGATGGACGCTTCCATGTCGATGGCGGGATAGTGCCCTTGCTCCACCAGACGACGCGATAGCACGATATGGCCATCAAGAATGGCACGTGCACTGTCGGCAATCGGGTCTTGTTGGTCGTCACCTTCGGTGAGGACGGTGTAGAAAGCGGTGATGGAACCACTGCCCACCAGACCGTTGCCGGCGCGTTCCACTAGCTGCGGCAGTTTGGCAAACACCGAAGGCGGATAACCTTTGGTGGCGGGTGGTTCACCCACGGCCAGCGCGATCTCGCGTTGCGCCATGGCGTAGCGGGTCAAGGAATCCATGATGAGCAACACGTTCTTGCCTTGGTCGCGGAAATATTCGGCGATGGTGGTGGCATAAGCCGCACCCTGCAAACGCATCAGCGGGCTGGTGTCGGCGGGGGTGGCGACCACCACCGAGCGCGCCAGACCTTCCGCGCCCAAGATGTCGTTGATGAATTCTTTTACTTCGCGGCCACGTTCCCCTATCAGTCCGACTACGGTCACATCCGCGCTGGTGTAGCGCGCCATCATGCCGAGTAACACGCTCTTGCCCACGCCGGAACCGGCGAACAAACCCATCCGTTGGCCACGTCCCACCACCAGCATGCTGTTGATAGCACGCACACCCACGTCCAGCGTAGCTTCGATCGTGGCGCGTTCCAAAGGATTGAAAGGGCGGCTCTGTAACGAGGCCGATTCGGCTTCGATTAAAGGGCCGAGTTGATCCAGCGGTTTGCCTGCGCCGTCCAGCACGCGCCCCAGCAACATATCGCCTACTGGCAGATGTTTACCTAGATCGGTCTGGCGCCGTTTCAGTTTGCGTTTATTGCCCAGTGTCAGCACATTGCGCTGCTCGACCGGCGTGACGCGTGCGCCCGGCAGCAAGCCATACACGGTGTTCTCGGGCATCAGAAATAAACGCTCACCGGAGAAACCCACTACCTCGGCTTCCACGTTGCAGCTGGGCAGGTGGATCTCGCAGGTGCTCCCTACCGGCATCTGTAGGCCGACCGCTTCCATCACTAAGCCTGTCACCTTGGTGAGATGTCCGCAGGGTTGCAGGGTCTGACAGTCGCGCGCGTAGTCGCGACCTTGGCTGAGCATGTTCTGCCAACGTTGGATGTGCGGATTCGCGGCTAGCGTGAGTTCTGCGCTAGGCTGTTCGCTGGCTCGGTTGGACCTTAGGCGAGCCATGATCCGTCCTGCCCTATGGATTGCAGCACACGTTCCCAGCGCGCTTCGAGGGTCGCGTCGATCAGGCTATGCGCGGTCTTGACCATACAGCCACCCCGTTGCACTTGCACATCGCTGAAGACTTTCCAGCCGGTATGACTGAGCTCGTCGCTCATGAATTTATTCACCAGCTCGGCATCGGCGGGATTGAGGATGAGATGCGGGTTCTGGTTGAATTGGGGCAACTGGGCGATGGCTTCGCGCACCAGTTCTAAGATCAACTCGGGCTTCACTTCCATGGTTTGAGCGATCATCTTGCGTGCGATGGAGATAGACATGTCCACCAATGTTTGTGCGACATCCTGATCCAGCTGTGTTAGCCCGTCTTCTAGGGTATGGATCAGTTCATGCAGGCTGGTGACTTCCAGTTGTGCCAGTTGCGCACCCGTGGCATAGCCTGCCTCATAGCCCGTTGCATAGCCCGCTTCATGTCCGTAATTTTGGCCTGCTTCATAACCTTGTTGCTGCGCTAATTGTTTGATCTGTTGCAGCTCGGCGGCAGAGCTCTGTGCCAGTGCTGCGCTCTGCGCGGCAGGTGGCGCACTGTTGAAAGAAGGCAGTTCCCAGCGTTGATAGGCAGTGAGTTGTTCCTTGGCGATGAGCGTCGTATCCTCGGCCATCTGGGCGCTGGTATTGGCCGCCACGCGGGTCATGAAACTCTGTTGTGTGTTTAACTCAGACATATGCTTCCTCGCCTTTTCCGCCTAGTGAGATCTGGCCTTCGTCGGACAAGCGGCGCACGATCTTGAGGACTTCTTTTTGGTTCGCTTCGACTTCGCTGAGTTTGACCGGGCCTTTCGATTCCAGATCTTCGCGCATCATCTCGGCGGCACGCGAGGACATGTTCTTGAAGATCTTTTCGCGTAATTCTTCGCTGGCACCTTTGAGCGACACGATGAGCGATTCGGACTGCACTTCGCGCAGGATGAGTTGGATACCGCGATCGTCTATCTCCAACACGTTCTCGAACACGAACATCTTGTCTTCGATCTTCTGCGCCAGCTCGGGGTCGTAGGTACGCACGTTCTCTATCATCTCGGCTTCCAGCGTGCCGCCCATGAAGTTGAGGATTTCAGCCGCCGCGCCCACGCCGCCTTGCAGGCTCTTCTTGGTATTGCCGCTGCCCGACATCAAGCGGCTCAACACATCATTGAGTTCGCGCAACGCCACCGGTTGCACGCCATCCAATGTGGAGATGCGCAGCAACACGTCGTTGCGGGTGCGCTCGGTGAGCATCTTGAGCACGCTGGCGGCTTGGTCGGGTTCGAGATGGACGAGGATGGTGGCGATGATTTGGGGATGTTCGTTGCCCACCATTTCGGCGACTGCGCCCGGGTCCATCCATTTCAGACTTTCGATGCCGCTGGTGTCGCTGTTGTGCATGATGCGGTCGAGCAGACTGGTGGCTTTGTCGTCGCCCAGCGCTTTGATTAGCATGCTGCGGATGTATTCGTTGGAGTCCATGCCGATGCTGGTTTTGTTCGAGGCGCACACCAAAAATTCATTGAATACCTCGGTGATCTGTTCGCGCTTGAGATTTTTCAGCGTGACCATCGCGGCGCTGATCTTTTGCACTTCTTTGGGTTCGAGATACTTCAATACTTCTGCTGCCTCGGCCTCGCCCAAGGTCATCAGGAACACCGCGCTCTTTTCGATACCGTCACTCATTTCCGTTCACCCAATCCTTAATCACGCTGGCGACTATCCTCGGATCGTCCTGCGCAATTTGTCGTGCGGCTTGCAAACCCTGTTCATAGGGCTGTACCGCAGGTTGATGCGGGATGGCGTCATCGCTCTGGGTAAAGTCCTCACCCTCAGTGATATCGATGCCGCCTGCTTCACCTTCCTTGTGTGCAATATCACCTAACTCGCTAGGCTCGGCTGGCTCGGGCTTGGGCAGCAAGGGACGCAAAGCAGGTTTGATTACACCAAAGATGACGATCAGCATGATGGTGGCGATGAGCAGATATTTCGCCACGTCTTTGCCCAGATCGATCATGTCAGGCTGCTTCCATAGCGGTATCGCATCTACTTCCACTTTGTCTTGATTGAATGCGGCGTTCTGTACGTTGAGCGTATCGCCACGGGTGCTATCCAGACCTACTGCGTCGCGCACCAGATCGTTGATCTGGGTCTTTTCCTCATCGCTGAGCGGCTTGTAGCTGACCTTACCTTTGGCATCGGTGACCTTGCGGTTGTTGACCACCACAGCGACAGACAAGCGTTTGATCATGCCGACCGGCAATTTGGTATGACGGATGGTGCGGTCCACCTCGTAATTGACGGTGGATTCTTTGTGCGCGCTGGTAGGGGTGACGGCTGGGCTATTTGCCGAGTTGGCGGCGGCCACGATAGGCGCGGTAGCAGGAACCGGCGGTTGGTTGCTCAAGGCGCCGGGTACGCCGCCGCTGTTGGTCGTGCCATTGCTGCTATCCACGGTCTGCAAGCTACGCACCGTGCTTTCGGCCTTGTCCTGATTAGGCTTGTAGGTCTCTGCGGTCTGCTCGGTCTGGGAGAAATCAATATCAGCGTTGACCTGGGCGCGCACATTGGCCTCACCCAAGATAGGCGAGAGTATGGCTTGCACACGGAGTACATAATTCTGTTCGATCTGTTGTACGTATTTGAGCTGGCTGGCATCCAGTCCCTCGCTGCCCACGCCGTCATGATTCGCGCTGAGCAGCGTGCCGGACTGATCGACCACGGTGACGTTCTTGGCCGACATCTCGGGCACACTGCTGGAGATCAGATGCACGATGGCACTGACTTGAGCAGGATCGAGGAAACGTCCGGCATTCAAGGTCAGTACCACCGAGGCGCTGGGTTTCTGCTGCTCTTTGACAAACACGGTCGGTTTGGGAATGGCCAGATGCACGCGTGCCGAGGCAACGGCGGCGATGCTTTGTACCGAGCGTGCCAACTCGCCTTCCAGTGCGCGCTGATAGTTGACCTGTTCGGCGAATTGGCTGATGCCAAATTTTTGGTTCTCCATCAACTCAAAGCCCACCGTGCCGCCCTTGGGCAGACCTTGGGTAGCCAGCTTCAAACGGGTCTCATAGACCAAGTTGGACGGCACCATCACCGCGCCGCCGCCTTCGCTGAATTTGTAGGGAATGTTGAGTTGTTGCAGGGATTCGATGATGGCACCGCCATCGCGTTCCGTGACGTTGCTGAACAGGACACGGTAATCGGGCGTCTGACCCCACATCCACACACTCACCAACAAGGCAATCAATGCAGCCACGCCGACTGCGACGCTGATCTTCTGCTTGGGATTGAGCTGGTTGAACCCGGAGGCCGGGATAGTTGTTGTTTCTGCCATGATGTTTGCTCTTCATTCGCCTCGAAGCCATAGCGGCACTGTCACCATTATCTGAGTCGGCGCACAGATTGAAGGGGGGAATAAGGGCATATTTATCGGGCTTTTCAGTGCCAGTGAATTGCTGGGAGAGCGGTATCGTGCCAGCACTGATAAAGGAGATTGCTATGAAAACATCGGCGGTAGACAGCCTTTTGGCTCAGATGCGGGTCGCCGCGCAAGCGGCGGGCATACGCGACACCACGCCCGCCAGTCAGACCCCCAAGGTAGATTTTTCTAATGTGCTGAAAAGCTCCTTGGATGGCGTGGCTAAAGTGCAGGAAAAGTCAGAGGCGATGCAAAAGGCTTTTGTGCTGGGCGACGATAAGGTGAGCTTGAGTGACACCATGATTGCCATGCAAAAAGCCGGTATCAACTTCCAAGCCACCGTACAGGTGCGCAACAAATTCATCCAGGCTTATAACGACATCATGAATATGCAGGTCTAGCGCACTGGTAGCCGACTTGCCGTCGCAGGTGTTATAGGCGACGGAGTGCGAGTGGACTGTATCGACTTGCGCGGATGACAACCTCATCCGCGTTTTTTTGCAATCGGGATATGTGTTTGAAGGTTTGCTATGCGCCGCAGCTGGTTTAATGGGCGCGCTGCATATGGATAATGTAGCGATTGAGTAGGGCGATGGAGGGGTTGTCCATGTTCTGCAGTTCGCATCCGGCGCGCTTGTAGTTCTTGCCATTCGCCGAGGTGAGTATCGCCCAGTTCCTGACCACCAGTGTGCCGCTGATAGTGCCAAAATCGGGCAGATCGATACGGCAATCGCTATAGGTTTCGCCGGGAATGAGTTCGGTGTCGTCCTCCGCGCAGGTGAGTGCCGCGCCACCTACACTAATATCCATGATGGTGATTTCATTGAGCTTGGGGTGTGGATGTCCGGCCACCGGGATGATGCATTTGAGCGGGTTGATGTCGGGGGTAGGCAGACGAAAATACTCGCGGCGCTGCAAGCGCAACAGGCTGCCGGGCAGGGGCAGCAAGAACGCCGCTTTGCCATCGTACTGTTCTTCTGCCACCGGATGCTGCGTCTCGAACTGTACCTTGACGCGCATATGCGAGCTGACGAAGGTTAGATTTGCGCCACTCAAGATCGCTGCATTGACTTCGTTTTTGGGGCTTTGCTCCACCCACAAGCCGCGTTCGCTGACACCTAACAACACGGTGAAATAAAAACAGCCCGCTTCGGCATAGTAGAGCGCGACACGCGCATGCTTGGCCGCGATGTTACGCAGCAGGAATTCAATCTCTTTGGCAGTTGTGATGCGATGTTTGGCATCTTCCGTGCTGCTGAGTATCTCGATTTTAAGATGGCTATCTGGGGTCATATCTTCGTTCCGCATGGTTACATCGCTAGGTCATCCA
>JAVHRA010000269.1:0-10897 GCA_036171395.1 Gallionella sp.
CTTTTCGCAATACTCTTCTATCAGACCTATCTGTCCGTTGAAGTTGACGCAATCACCTTGCTTACCATGCACGCAGGCATCCCAACTTTCCTGAGCACGCTTCAAATGTTCAGCAATCACCGACAAACGTTTGTTCAACATGGATGCTGAAACCTGCTGATTCTTTTGGATGTATCGCTGTAAGGAGTAAGTCTGTTTTATTTCCGCCGGAATACCGTCAAAGAGCACTTCGGTGCGCGCGATGAGATATAGCATCTGATACATCTCGGGCAACTCTTCCGTCGGCTTACCTTCCAACAACATGCGCATCTGCTGATCGATACGACCCAGCAGGCGCGACACATTAATACCCATAGGCTGTTGCTGTACGGCCAGACAATCGAAGAAGCCCGCCGCCACCCACCAATAGGCACGCGCACTAGCGGCAGGAAAAGTATCCATCACAGTTAGCATGGACTGTTGCATTACCTGCAAAGCCGCTGGCGCATCTAACTGGCGCAGATAGCGCAGCAAGGCTTGCTGATACTGACTACGCGCCGACTTGAGTCGCGCTGAAGCATCAGCGCTTTGCGGCTGATCAAGCACGCTGGCGGGTAATTGCACCTGCAAATTCGGAAAGAACAGATCGAATTCGAATGAGCTCTCCAGACCGCGCATAAATTGCAGTTGCTGGTATTTGCCAAACAAACGCAATGTGGCGTTGTCTGCGCCCTGCGCGATGTCATCGAGATACTGCGTTAAAGCGGCCAGGCTGGCGGCGATACCGTCACGCTGTACCGAACCCGCCGAGCTCGGATGCAAGGCCAGTTCGGCGAGCACGGCTTCTATCTCGACGCAGTACACGGCCAGCCCTTCCAAGCCGACCATCTTAAATACACCCGTCAGGCGTTTGGCTTCGCGCTGCACCGCTTGTATGGCATAACTCTGCCCGGTCGGGTCGCTCCAAAAATGTTCCAACTGCCCCTTGAGCTCGGTCAACCCGCCATCTATGCCGGGCCTGACGATGGCCAATGCTGCCCGATCGAATTGTGCTGGGTTATCCATAGCCTAGCGCTCTGTTATTTAAGTTTGAAGCCTGATACCGAGCTCTTCAGCTCTGTAGCCAGAGCATTCAACTGTACGACGGATTGTGCAGTTTGAGCGGTACCAGCGGTGGTCTGCTGAGTAATGGTCATCACTTCCTTCATGACACTGGACACTTCGCCCACCATATCGGTCTGTACTTGCGTGGTCACCGAGATACTGTTGATGAGTCGCGTCAATTCATTCGAAACCTGCTCAATTTCCTTCAGCGACTGTCCCGCCACGTCGGAAAGCTTGGCTCCCTCGACCACACCGAAAGTACTCTTCTCCATCGCGGCTACCGCGTCGTAGGTATCGCTCTGAATGGTTTTAACCAGTGCGCCGATTTGCTTGGTCGCCTCACCGGAACGTTCCGCCAAGCGCTGCACCTCTTCCGCAACCACCGAGAAGCCGCGTCCCGCTTCGCCCGCTGCCGCCGCTTGTATCGCCGCATTGAGCGCCAACACGTTGGTCTGTTCGGTAATATCGGAAATCAGATCGACGATTTCACCAATTTCCTGTGAGCTTTCACCGAGTCGCTTGATGCGTTTCGCCGTATCTTGGATCTGCTCACGGATACCATCCATACCCGCGATGGAGTTACGCACCGCCAGTGCGCCCTGCTCGGTCGCTGTCTGGGTACGTCGACCCACCTCGGTTGCCTGGTTAGCGCTGGCATCAACTTCCAGAATGGACTTGGCCATCAACTGCACCGACTCTTCCGCTTCCTTGAGCTCGCTGGCTTGTTTCTGCGCCGCCACCAACAGCACGCGCGTCACCCTATCCGCATCACCGGTAGTGGCGGCCATCTTCTCCGACACCGAAGTAATACCGGCCACCAACTTACGCAATTCCTCGGTGGTGTAGTTGACCGAGTCAGCAATCGCACCGGTAATGTCTTCGGACACCGTCGCGCGAATGGTCAAATCGCCGTCCGCCAAATCGCTCAACTCATTCATCAAACGCAAAATCGCATTTTGGTTTTGCTTATTAGTAGCCTCAGCGCGCTGCGCCTGCTGTTTGGTGCTATCCAAATAAAGTTTAAAGACCATCAGCAGTGCAAGAATTGCCAAAGCGCCAAACAGTACTGCCAACCAGCCGGTCAACAATGCCAAGCGACCGGTCTGATACGCACCACGCAGCTCTTTACTTTGTTTAACGAGGTTGGCGCTACCTTTATTGATGTCCGACAGCGCCGCCTTAGCTTCCACCAAGCTACGTGACTGACCAACCAAAATTTCCACACCAGTACGATAAGGCTCAAACAACTCGATGGCGCGTTGCACCGTGGCATTTCCAGCAGGCATCGCTGCCAACGCGGTTTCTGCTGTATACGTATCAACACCCAGACGCGCCATCTCGTCCATGCTCACTTCGGTACCCAACAGCACCGCTGTATCTCGTGCGATACGCTCAATCGACAATTGAAAGGTACTGGCTAACTCACGGCTGGTGCTGCTATTCAATTGATCGTTCAGCTGACGAAACTCAGCGTCACCCAAGCTAATCGCCTGTATAGAGCGCGACAATGTAACTAACGCAGTCCGTCCCGACTCCAACTTGCCTGCGTCATCCAATACTGCATGCACAGTCTGCAAAGTGGGATCAAGCAAGGTCCGCGCTTTACCCGTTGTAGCCGGCAGATTTGCGTCGCCCTTATCTAGCACGACTGCGCTTTGTTGCAGTAACCTGTGCGCTTCAGCCAAATCTTCGAATGCTTTACTGTCACCGGATACAGCTAACGCTGCGGCTTGACTAAGTTGGTTGACATACAACTCCAAATTCGTCGCCTGCAATACATACTCGGTACGGTGATGGGCCTCTTGGTTGTTGATGTAGGCCGCGATCACCGTTACCAGCAATGCGCCACCTGCCAGCATGGTCAGATATTTCAACTGTTGCGCGATTGGCAGCTTGCCTATGATAGGCAATTTGAAATTGACGTTGAGTAGATTCAGTGCGCCCATTTTGGGCGAGGTTTTGGTCTGCTTCTTTTCTATTGCCATGGTGAAATCTCTCCTGCTTCGACGCTTATGCGCCTATTTGCAAAAAGTTTGCTTGTCCTAACAAATCGGCGATATCAAGCTTGCGCCAGACTACGCCCTGCTCATCCGTATACTCATGAAGACCCGTTATCCAATCACTAGCATCACGCAAGCCCAAAACCTTATCCACCAACAGCGCCGCATTGAATGAATAGCGCTCCGCGACTAACAGCAAGCGATTGTCTATCGTTCCCGACACCGCACCCAAGCCAAGATAGGCGGCGGTATCCGTCACGCAATACAGACTGCCGCGCACGTTGCTCACGCCTTTGATCCAAGGCTGCGACATCGGCACGTCAACCATAGTCTGCGGGGACAATACTTCACTAATATCGGACATATCAATCAGCCAAGGCTTACCGGCGATTAGTACACCCAAAGTGGATATTTGACGCTTGTCGCTATTCCCAGCACTCATGCGAGCGCTAAGGTTCTGCTGGAATTCGCGTAGATTGATTCGTTTTGCCATTGGTCAGGGCGATCAGCCTAACGCCGCGATCTTACTCAACAGCTCTGGGCCGTTGACCGGCTTGACCACATAGTCTTTTGCACCTTGACGCATACCCCAAACTTTGTCGGTTTCTTGATCTTTGGTAGTACACAAGATGACGGGAATATGCGCTGTCTCGGCATCTTTGGTGATGGCACGCGTAGCTTGGAAACCATTCAAACCTGGCATAACCACGTCCATCACAATCAAATCAGGCTTGAGTGATTTAGCCAGCGCCACACCTTTTTCGCCATCTTCAGCCAAGCTAACCTCGTAGCCAGCTTGGCTCAGTATCTCACCGATGACATGTCGCTCAGTGGGGGAATCATCTACCAGCAGGACTCTCTTAATTGCCATGTTCTACTTCCTTATGTTTTAAGTTTTTTGTGTATGCAGTACCACCGCATCGACGATACTTTTTTTGTTGAAAGGCTTGATTAGATATTGGTCGGAGCCGACCAGCCGGCCACGGGCACGATCGAACAGCGTATCTTTACTGGTCAACATGACCACCGGTATCTGCTTAAAGTGAGGATTATTCTTAATCAGGGCACAAGCTTGATAACCATCCAGACGGGGCATCATCACGTCGATGAAGATTAAATCGGGCTCGTTGTCGACCACCTTTGAAAGTCCATCGAAGCCATCCTCAGCCAACACCACCTGGCAACCGGCCTGTTTCAAGAAAATCTCGCCACTACGGCGTATGGTATTGCTGTCATCGATCAGCAATACTTTCACTCCGGCCAATGGCTGCGCTTCACTCACGATCCCCCCAGTCGACGCTTGCGCGCCTATTTCTGTCTGTGTTTTTATCTCGGCTTTCCCGAGCCGAGAATACTAACCAATTTACACCTGCTTGTCATAGCCTTGTTCAACTGCGCCAGAATTCTCGTGTGAACAGAATCAGCACCGTGAAGATCTCCAAACGACCTATCAACATTGCCGCTGTACAGACCCAAGTCTGAAAATCGCTTAATGATTGATAGTTAGTGGCCGGCCCTACCGTGCCCAAGCCTGGGCCACAGTTGTTCACAGAGGCCAATATCGCGGTAAATGCCGAAATGAAGTCCATCCCACTGATCAATAACACAAAGGTCAGTGTAGCAATCACCATGAAATATAGAAATATAAAGCCCAACACGGCAAATACGATGCTGTTCATCACCACTTGGCCGCCTATTTTCATAGGGTTCACCGCGTTGGGATGGAGTAAGTGTAGAAACTCCCTACCCGCCTGTTTTACCAATACCAGCGTCCGTATCATCTTGATCCCTCCGCCAGTTGAACCGGCACTGGCCACGGTCGCGGTCAATAACATCATCCACAAGGGCGCAAAGATTGGCCACTGGCCATAGTCGACACTGGAATATCCGGAGCTGGTGGCAATAGAGACTAAGTTAAAGGTCGCATGGCGCAATGCGGTTGTAAATTCAGGATAGACCCCATTCCACCACAGAAAGACAGCGATACCGAAGCAACTCAGCATAATGATACCCAGCGTAGAGAACGCCTCCGGGTCTTTGCGATACACACTAAGACTGCGGTTACGTATCGCCAGGAAATGCGTGGCGAAGTTCACCACCGCGATCAACATGAACACTACCAACACACCCTCGATCAAGGGAGAGTTGTAATAGCCTATGCTGGCATCGTGAGTAGAGAATCCCCCCAATCCCATCGCGGAAAAGGAGTGGCATACCGCATCCAGCCAGTCCATGCCCGCCCATTTCAAACTGAGTATGCATAGCACAGTGATACTCAAATACACCACCCAGAGATTGCGCGCAGTGTCGGCGATACGCGGGGTGAGTGCGGAGTCTTTCATCGGCCCTGGTGTCTCAGCTTTGAACAACTGTCGCCCACCGATACCCAGCAAGGGCAGGATGGCTACAGCTAGAACGATGATACCCAAACCACCTAACCAATTGAGTTCGTGGCGCCAGATATTGATTGCGGGCGGCAGATAGTCCAGCCCCACCAACACTGTCGAACCGGTAGTGGTCATGCCCGACATAGTCTCGAAATAGGCATCGGTGAAGGACAGGTCAGGCAATGCCAGTAGCAAAGGAATCGTTGCGAAAGTGGGCATCATGGTCCACATCCCCACTACCAGTAGATAGCCGTGTCGTATCGACAGCTCAGCACGGTAACGACGCGTAAGCAACCACATCAACACCCCCAAGCTGGCCGTCCAAGCCATTGCCAGCAGGAAATCCAGCAACACCGGTTGATCCGCATAGATCATCGCCGTAATGAGCGGCAAAATATAGGTCAAGCTAAAGACCACCAGCATTAGCCCCAGCGCGTTGACGATCGTCAGCGTACGTCCCATCAGAAGAACCCCACGTTCACTTGGAACAGTTTCTCAACCTTCTTCACCATGGCCTTGTCGATGACGAACACAATGACATGGTCATCGGCTTCAATGACCACATCACGGTGCCCCATGATGACCACTTCATCACGCACTAAGGCGCCGATGGTAGTGCCGGGCGGCAGATCTATCTCATCGATGCGCCGACCTACCACGCGTGAGGACTTGCGATCTCCGTGCACGACTAGCTCCAGGGCTTCCGCGACACCGCGACGCAGGGAGTGTACCGCCGCCACATCGCCCTGGCGCACATAGGCCAGCAAGGAGCCTATCGTGACTTGCGCAGGCGATAGGGCGATGTCGATCTTGCCGCCCTGCACCAGATCGACATAGGCACTGCGGTTGATTAGCGCAATCACCTTGCGTGCGCCGCCCTGCTTGGCGAGTAAGGCTGACATGATGTTGTTCTCGTCGTCGTTGGTCAGCGCACAGAACACATCCACATCTTCGACGTGCTCTTGCATCATCAGCTTTTCGTCCGTACCGTCACCGTTCAGAACCAGTGTTTTGGTCAGCTCCTCCGCCAATTTGGCACAAGATTTTTTGTTGTATTCAATCAGCTTGACCTGATAGTCCCGCTCCAACGCCTTGGCCAAGCGTCGTCCGATATTGCCACCACCGACGATCATGACACGCTTGCTAGGTTTGTCCATGCGCCGCATCTCGCTCAGCACGCTGCGGATATTTTTGGTTGCGGCGATGAAGAAGATCTCGTCACCTTCCTCGACCACCGTCTCACCGGTCGGCATGATGGCGCGATCTTTACGGAAGATCGCCGCGACTCGGGTATCGATCTGCGGCATATGACTGCGTAAAAAACTCAGCGGGTTGCCGACCAGCGGACCGCCTTCAAACGCCTTGACCGCCACCAATGAAGCACGCTTGCGAGAAAATTCCAGCACTTGTAATGCCTCGGGAAATTCTATGAGTTTGGTGATGTAATCGGTGAGTATTTGCTCGGGGCAGATGGAGAAATCCACACAGAAGTTGTCCTGATTGAACACCTCGGGACGTTCCAAAAATTCGGTGGCACGGATACGTGCGATACGAGTAGGCGTGTTGTACAGGCTGGCGGCAAGCTTGCAGGCCAGCATATTGACCTCATCGCTCTGCGTGACCGCCAACAACATATCGCTGTCCGCGATACCTGCCTGCTCCAACACCGAGGGATGGGAAGCGTTGCCGGTCAGGGTGCGCAAATCCAAACGGTCTTGTAGTTGTTGTAGCTTCAGCCCGTCGGCATCGACCACGGTGATGTCATTGGCCTCGCTGACCAGACTCTCAGCTACTGTAGAACCGACCTGCCCCGCACCCAATATCAGAATTTTCACGGCCTTACCCTGTAGATAGACGTTGCGATTATCCCATGCCGCCTAAAGGCTACGCGAGACTATTTCCACAGCGCTTGGCCCGCGCGATTCTTAATCTGGGCCTTCCAGGCATTGCGCACCAAATTAGCGACGCTATCTGGTAACGGCACATAACCCAATTCCAGTGCAATAGCATCGCCCTGACCGTATGCCCAATCGAAGAATTTCAGAGTCGCCTTGGCATTCTCTGTAACCGTGGGTGTGTGCTCGATCAGAATAAAAGTAGCCGATGTGATTGGCCAACTTTCCTTACCCGGTTCATTTGTCAAAATCTCATAAAAACCGTTCGCAGCGTTCCATTTCGCCGCAGCGGCAGCAGCAGCGAAGCTATTCACATTTGCCGCCACAAATTGACCCTCGGCATTTTTCATCTTTACGGCGGCCAGATGACGCTTACTCTGGTCGGTGAAATCTAGATAACCAATTGCGCCATTGGTAGAGGATATTTTCTGTGCCATCGCGTCCGAGCTGGCCACTTCTTCACCATGTTTCCATGCAATAACGAAACCCTCGCCTTGTGCAGCTCGCCACTCCGCACTGACCTTACTCAGATAGTTGGTGAGATTGAAAGTGGCACCTGATTTATCCGAGCGGTGCAGCGCCACGATAGGCTCATTTGGAAGCGTCAATCCGGGATTCAATGCAACCAACGCAGCATCGTTCCAATATTTGATCTTGCCCAAGAAAATGGCAGCGAGGGTTGTACCGTCGATACGCAACTGACCGTCAGCCACCCCCTTGAGATTGATGGCGGGCACCACGCCGCCTATCACTGAGGGAAATTGCATCAGCCCATTTTTGCTCAAATCATCGGCAGAAAAAGGCATGTCCGATGCGCCAAAATCGGTTCTGGCAGCCATGATCTCGGCAAGACCTTTACCAGAACCTACCGCCGTGTAAATTAGTATATCTTCAGATTGCACCGCTTTATAAGCCTTCGCCCAAGCAAGATAGACTGGCTTGGGGAAAGAGGCACCTGCGCCGAAGAAGGCGCCAGCGTGCGACGGCACACTCCATGTCGCAGCAAGCATTACGGCCACCCCTATTAGTACGCTATGTTTCATGGTTCCCTCTCAATATCCGCTATAACCCAGATGGTTAAATTTTATTTCCACAAGGCTTTGCCAGTGCGGTCTTGCACTTGCAACTTCCATGCGCCACGCACCGCATCGGCAACAACATCTGGCAGCGGCACATAACTCAGTTCATCCGCTAACTTGTCTCCATTGCGGTACGACCAATCGAAGAACTTCATAATCTCTGTTACATGCTCAGCCACGGTCGAGGTGCGCTCTAACAAAATAAAAGTCGCGGCGGTGATAGGCCAGCTGTCTTTGCCGGGCTCATCGGTCAGAATCTCGTAGAAATTATTGGCTGCCGACCATTTTGCCGCTGCGGCGGCGGCGGCAAAGGAATGCGCGTTCGGGCTGACGGCCGCACCATCACGGTTCTTCATCCGCACCGGCGTCAGATTTTTCTGCAACAGAATAGCCAGATCAAGATAGCCTATGGAATTGGGCGTAGCAGCCAGCATACGCGCCACCCCTTCGTTCTGCGCGCCACCCTCGCCGACCGGCCACGCTACCGCCAGCCCCTCCCCTACGCTAGCCTTCCATTCCGGACTGGCCTTGCTCAGATAATTGGTGAAGTTGAAGGTCGTACCCGATTTATCCGACCGGTGTACCACAACGATGGCTGCGTTCGGTAGCACTAAGCGCGGGTTCAAGGCCTGTAAAGCAACATCGTTCCAGCGCGTGATTTTGCCCAGATAAATCCCCGCGAGCGTGTTGGCATCCAGCAGCAACTGCCCGCTGGCGATGCCTTTGACATTGATGGCCGGCACCACACCGCCTATCACGGCAGGAAACTGCATCAGATTGCTCTTGTTCAGCTCATCCTGTTTAAGTGGCTTATCGCTGGCACCGAAATCGGTACGCGCGGCACTGATCTCGGCGATACCCTTGCCCGATCCCACTGGCGTATAGACCAGTGTGGTGCCGACTTGCGCCTTGTAAGCCTTACCCCAGGCCTGGTAAACGGCATTAGGAAAGGTCGCACCCGCGCCAAAAATGGCATCCGCGCACGCGACACCCGAAACCATCGCCAACATACTGGCCAACATTATTTTTTTCAACTCTTACCCCTTTACCGTTGCGCTCTCACGTATCCAATTTTTCCATGCCGCTATCAATTCGGCATCACGTGCCGCGATGACAGAACGCTGCCAGATGTTGCCCTGGGCGAAATCATCCTGTGCTATGCAACTGGAATGTCCACCCGACTCACGCAAGATCAGCTCGCCTGCCGCGTAGTCCCATAGCTTTTGTCCGCCATGCAAATACACGTCATAACGACCCGCTGCGGTATAGCACCAATCCAACGCGCTCGCGCCGAAGTTACGTTGCGAGGCATAAGGCGGCGTATTGGCCAGACGCTTGAGCAGCTTGACAGGCAAGCGCTTCATATCAACACACGCAAGCGCTTCATGCAGCGGGATAGCGCACTCGCGTGCCACCATCTTCTCGCCATTAAGGAACACACCCTTGCCCGCTTCGGCTGCGAACAGCTCATCGGACACAGGGTTATACACCACGCCCATGACACTTTTATGTTCGCGCAACAGCGCCACGGAGACAGCGAAATAAGGCAGGCCGCGCGTGAAGTTGGAGGTGCCATCTATCGGGTCTATGCACCACAAGCCTTCGTAACCCTCATCCCACAACGCCTGCTGTTCGCCCTGCGTCATCTCTTCGCCCATCACCGGCACGTTGACGATGGCTTGCAGCTTCTTGATCAATGCGGTTTGCGCGGCGATATCCGCCTCGGTACACAGGCTGCCGTCGCTCTTGTGTTGCAGCGAGACCTTGAGATAGCGCGGCATCACCTCTTCGGCGGCCACCAGTTTGACGGCCGCAACCACGGCCTTGAGCACGGCACTCATGCCGCGCGGTGCTGGATGATTCATTCAGATTTCCATTTGATAGAACAGCCCATGCTGGCGATCTGTTCGCGCGGACCGTTGCCGGTCTTGGCGATTTGCAGCATGGCATTGAACAGGTCGCGCTCGGCATCGGGCGCAGTCTCTTTGCGCGAGGCGTCCAAACGACCGCGATATTGCAATTCCATGTTGGCGTTGAAGCCGAAGAAATCGGGCGTACAGACCGCGCCGTAGTCTTTGGCGACGTGCTGGGTCTCGTCCAGCACATACGGGAAGGGATAGCCGTATTGTGCGGCGATCAGCTGCATATTGGCGAAGGAATCTTCTGCATAATCAGCTGGGTCATTGGACATGATGGCGATGCTGTTGAGGCCGTGCTGCTTGAGCTCCAGCGTGTCGCGGATGATACGTGCGCGTATCGATTTGACGTAAGGACAGTGGTTGCAGATAAACATCACTAGCAGACCATTGGGGCCGCACGAATTGGCGAGTTGGTAGCGCTTGCCATCGATACCGGGCAGATCAAAGTCGGGCGCGCCCCAGCCAAAATCGCACAAAGGCGGTTGCAGACTAACCATTGCTACTCTCCTAAAAAACTTTTTTATGATCCTACTT
>JAVHRA010000269.1:10997-13670 GCA_036171395.1 Gallionella sp.
GGCTGTCGACACACAACGCGAATCACCCTTGCCTACTGTATTGGCGCAAGCCCTGTGCAGCAGCGAGAAGATGGACTGGGTGATACAGAAGGCCACCGAGTTGGGCGTGACCGAGATCCAGCCGCTCGACACCGAACGCAGCGTGGCGCGCCTGTCCGCCGAGCGCGCCGAGAAACGCTTGCAGCACTGGCAACAAGTCGCCATCTCGGCCTGCGAGCAAAGTGGCCGCAACGTACTGCCCGTCATTCATGCGCCGCTGGACATCATGGCGTGGCTGCGCAATATGCGCGAACAACCTTGCAGCAAGTTCATCCTGCTGCCGGAAGGCGCGCAGTCCTTGCATGCACAAGCCGCACCTAGCGGAAAAGTGGTACTAATGATAGGCGCGGAAGGTGGTTATACCGCTGCCGAGAGCGATACTGCCTTGCTGTGCGGCTTCACGCCGATACGCATGGGTGCGCGCGTGATGCGCACCGAGACGGCTGCCGTGGCCGGACTAACCGCGCTGCAAATGTTGTGGGGCGATTTCAGATGAGGCGGCACGGGCTATATCTCCTGTGCCTGCTGCTCGTGTGCGGGAGTGCCTGTGCCGAAAGCCTGCCCGATGTAGTGTATTGGGACACACCCGCCGGTAAGCAACTGCGTACCCACATCACAGCCGATGCCGACTACTGGGTGCTGATTCCGAACTTCGCCGAACAGGTCACGCAGAGTTATTGCTCGGTGGCCAGTGCCATCACCGTGCTTAATTCTTTGCCCTTAAAGAAGCCGGTGGACCCGCGTTACGCGCCGTATGCCTACTACACCCAAAGCGATTATTTCTCACCGTCAGTGAGCCAGATCATCAGCGCGCAGACCGTGCTGGAAATGGGCATGACGCGCGAGGAGATGAGCAAGACGCTGATCGCCAGCGGTGCATTAGCACGCTCCATCGCTGGCGACACACTTAACGACAAGACTTTGCGCGACTTGTTGCAACAGGCCTTGGGCGATGACGGTCAGTTCGTGTTGGCCAACTATCTGCGTGCTAGTTTGCATCAGGTCGGCGGCGGCCACTGGTCGGTCCTGGCCGCCTACGATGCCGCGAGCGACCACGTATTAATACTGGATGTCGCCAAATACAAATATCCGCCGGCGTGGGTCAGCATCCACAGCTTGCGCGCAGCCATCGCCACGCTGGATAACACCAGCGGCCAGTCGCGCGGACTGGTGCTAGTGTCGGCACCGCCGCACCCATAATCTTCAGGAGGCCGTTATGCCCTACGTCAATATCAAACTCACCGGCACATTGAGCCGCGATCAGAAGGCGCAGATTGCCGCTGAAGTCACCGCCACGCTGGAGCGTATCGCGCACAAGCCGCCTTCCTACACCTACGTGGTGTTCGACGAAGTGCCCGAACAGAACTGGGCGGTAGCGGGACGGTTGCTAGATGAGTCGTAGCGCGGCATGATGCGTGCAACTTTCTGAGAGACCGCTATGCCCATCAAGACCGCCCCCACTGATTTCGTCGCCTGGTTTCGTTCCGTCGCGCCCTATATCAACGCCTTCCGTGGCAAGACCTTCGTCATCGCCTTTGGCGGCGAAGTGGTGGCCGATGGCAAGTTCGTCGAACTCACTCATGACTTCAACCTGCTCGCCGCACTGGGCATCAGGCTGGTATTGGTGCATGGTGCGCGGCCGCAGATCGAACAGCATCTAAGCAAGAACAGCATCAGCGGCAGCTACCATCAAGGCGTGCGCATGACCGATGCAGAGACCATGCAATGCGTGAAGGAAGCCGTGGGGCGCGTGCGTGTCGAGATCGAGGCCTTGCTATCGATGGGCTTGGCCAACTCGCCGATGGCCAATGCCGACATCCGCGTGGCGGGCGGCAACTTCATCACTGCGCAACCCATAGGCGTCATCAACGGCGTGGACCTGATGCACACTGGCAGCGTGCGTAAGGTCGATGTCGCCGCGCTCAACGACCGCATGGAATTCGGCGAGGTGGTACTGCTCTCGCCGCTGGGTTACTCGCCTACCGGCGAAGTGTTCAACGTCACCTTGGAAGACATTGCCACCGCCACCGCCATCGCGCTGGATGCCGACAAACTGGTGTTCCTGATGGACACCGATGGCGTGCAGGACAAACAGGGTGGACTGCTTAGAGAGCTTACCGTGGCGCAGGCGCGCGCCGCCTTGGCTGCCAACAGCAATGCCAAGCTGCCCGACGACATCAGCCTGTTCATGCCCTGCGCGATCCGCGCTTGCGAAGCCGGCGTGGCGCGTACTCACCTCATCAGTCGCCATATCGATGGCTCGGTGTTGCAAGAATTGTTCAGCGACGAAGGCATAGGCAGCATGGTGGTGGAGAGCACCCTAAACACCCTGCGCGATGCCGACATCGAAGACGTGGGCGGCATCCTACAACTGCTCAGACCACTGGAAGAACAAGGCATCTTGGTACGGCGCTCACGCGAATTGCTGGAACGCGAGATCGAACAGTTCGTGGTGCTGGAACACGACCACCGTATTGTCGGCTGTGCCGCCCTCTACCCTTTCCCCGACGAAGCCTCGGCAGAACTCGCCTGCCTAGCAGTCGACGCGCAATACCGCGACCACGGCTACGGCGAAGCCATCCTCAATCACATGGTCAGCCTCGCCAAATCACAAAGCATGAAAAAGCTGTTCGT
>JAVHRA010000269.1:13770-27774 GCA_036171395.1 Gallionella sp.
CCCTGAGTATTTTTCTTAGCAGTAGGTTTTTTTGCGGGTGATTTTGCAGGTTTACTTTTAGCTGCTTTGGCTGAAATAAGTTCGAGAGCTTCAGTTAGTGTTATCTCATCAGGCGAGATATGTTTTGGTAGTGTCGCATTGATTTTACCGTGGCGCGCATATGGGCCGTAACGACCGCTACATATCTCAACACTAGCCTTATCCTCAGGATGGTCGCCTAACACACGCAGCACAGTATTATTATCCTTAGCTTGTGAGAGCAGCTCGGTTGCACGTGGCAAATCAATTTCAAAAATACTATCAGTCTTCGGTATGGATTTAAATTTCCCATCATGTCCAATATAGGGACCGAAACGACCTATGTTAACAATAACTTTTTTCCCAGACTCGGGATGGAGTCCAAGTTCTTTGGGTAGGGACAACAGCTTCAAGGCATCCTCTAGATTTGCTCCATCTAATGGGAGCTCCTTGGGCCAGGAAACGCGCTTAGGTTTAATTTTCTCACCCTCTAAGACTTCGCCTAGCTGCACATAATGTCCGTAGGGCCCACGTAGCAATAAAATGGGTTGCTGTGTTGTGGGATGTACCCCTAACTCAACGCGCGAATTAGCATCATCTAGCGAATCGACAGCTAGACTGCGCTTATATTTGCATGTGGGGTAGTCAGTGCAACTAATGAAACTACCATATCGACTTAACTTCTTGGCTAAAGGCTTGCCGCACTCAGGGCAGAGTTCATCTAATAACTCGACAGGCCTATCAATGTTGGTCTTATCTTTGAGGAGGGTAGAAAAACCGCGCCAGAATGAATCAAGCACAGGAATCCAGTCACGTTTTCCCTCTGAGACTTCATCTAACTCATCTTCCAAATTGGCAGTGAAATCGAAATCAACGTAACGAGTAAAATGTTCAGTTAAAAATTTAGTTACAACGCGGCCTACATCGGTAGGCATGAAACGCTTCTTATCCAGTATCGCGTATTCACGTGCCTGCAATGTTGAGATGATGGTGGCATAGGTAGATGGACGGCCTATACCGTACTCTTCCAAGGACTTGACCAAGCTCGCTTCGGAAAAACGTGACGGTGGTTGCGTGAAATGTTGTTCCCCGTAGAGCTTGTCGACAACTAATGTATCGCCTTCAACTAAAGGGGGGAGTTTAGCGCCCTCTTCCTCTTCAGCATCATCTACATCTTCCATATATACGTGAATAAAACCCGGGAAGACTAGTGTCTGGCCGGATGCTCGGAATAAGGTATCGTCTCCCCCCAAGCGGATGTCCGCACTGACAGTATCGTAACGTGCCGGTGACATCTGAGAAGCAAGGGTACGCTTCCAGATCATTTCATATAGTCGCGCCTGATCAGCAGTCAAATGTGAGCGGATGCTGTCCGGTGATCTCAATATAGATGTTGGACGTATGGCCTCGTGTGACTCCTGAGCGTTTTTCGTTTTACTCTTGTAAAGTGGTTGTTTGCTGGGTAGATAATCACTTGAGAAATTCTCGTTGATATAAGCGCGTATCTCCTCAACAGCTTCCTTAGCCAAAGACACAGAGTCGGTACGCATATACGAGATTAAACCTATGGTTTGCCCCCCAATATCGACCCCTTCATAAAGAGATTGTGCAGTACGCATGGTGCGGTCTGACGTCATACCTAGCTTACGTACAGACTCTTGTTGCAGGGTTGAGGTTGTAAAAGGTGCAGCAGCATAACGTTGCTTGGCTTTCTTTTCGATGCGCACGACTTTGGGTGGCAACTTTGCATCCATTAGCTTGGCATAGATGGCCTCATATTCAGGCTGGCTTCCTATACTTAACTGCTCCAACTTCGTGCCTTGGTATTGAAAGAGTCTAGCCGTGAAAGAAATGTGACTTTTTTGGCTATCCAAATGCACGGTCCAATATTCCCGACTTTGGAATGCTTCAATTTCGAGCTCGCGTTCAACTATCATGCGTAATGCAGGGCTTTGAACGCGGCCAGCGGACAACCCCGGGCGTATCTTGCGCCACAACAACGGTGAGAGATTGAAACCAACTAGGTAATCCAGCGCACGCCTCGCCTGTTGTGCATTCACAAGTGGCATGGCGATTTCACGAGGGTGAGCGACCGCTTCCAGTACGGCAGATTGGGTAATCTCATAGAACACCACACGCTTCATCACTTTATTCTTGAGCGCGCGTTTAGATTTCAGCAACTCAGAGATATGCCATGCAATCGCCTCCCCTTCTCTATCCGGATCGGGTGCTAGCAAAATAGTGTCAGCGCTGGCAGCAGCTTTAGCAATTGCATCTACATGCTTACTGTTGCGAGCGATGGTTTCATAGCGCATGGCATAGCCATTTTCGGTGTCGACGGCGCCAGATTTAGGGACAAGGTCGCGAACGTGTCCATATGAGGCTAACACCTCGAAATCTTTACCCAAATACTTTTTGAGTGTTTTAGCTTTGGCGGGTGATTCAACAATGAGAAGATTAGAGGCCATGCGTAAGTATTAGTGTAGTTGCTTGGAGTGGAATGGGGTTAGTAACTCTTCTATCAATAAAGCATCTAAATCCTTATGGCGATTCCAAAGAACCATCAGCATGATGAGCTTCATTTTCTCTAAACTAAGATTGGGCTGATTTAGGGCGACGGCCCGGTCAATAATCATCTCGCGCTCTACAGTGGAAATCATTTTTTGCTGGTGCGTAAAAGACAGGAACTGCCGAGCCTCCATGCTAGTAGATTCGAGTTCGATGACGGCAAAATGTCGTATGCCTGCATGGCTTAGCTCTGTAGGATATTTACTCGGATCAGATTGTTGTAAGCCTGAAAGCCAAGACAAAGCGTCATTGATATCTTCGTCATCGAAGCCGGCAGCAGTAAGCTTGCGCGACAGCTTATCCGGCTCGGGATAACTACCAGCATCGAAGTAGCTTTCAAAAAGATACATCAGGATTTCAAACATGTATGGTGATAATACTAGTGGAGTCGTTGATATAGGCCGCCAGGCAGACAACTGACTTGGCCACTCAGCTCGAGCGTCAGTAGCATGGCCGATAGCTCGCCTACCGTCAAGCCACTACGAATACTAAGCGTTTCAAGATCAGTCGGATAATCACCAAGCAAAGTAAGAATTTCAATGTCAGCAGTTGGAAAATGGATTGCCTTTTGTGCCCGAGCACTGATGCAGCCAATTTCGTCGAGGATATCTTGAGAGCTCTCAACAAGTTTTGCACCTTGCTTGATAAGTGCATGGCAACCTTTACTTTGTGGCGAGTGTATGGAGCCTGGAATGGCAAAAACATCACGCCCTTGCTCTAGTGCTAAGCGGGCAGTAATCAGAGACCCGCTTTGTATGGAAGCCTCAACAACAAGGCAGCCTAGACTCAGCCCACTGATAATTCTGTTCCTCCGAGGAAAATTTCCTGCTAAAGGAGGGGTGCCTAGAGGAAACTCTGAAATAATTGCGCCGCTAGCCGATATGTTGTGAGCAAGGTCTAGATTCGCAGCAGGATAGACTTTGTCCAAACCTGTTCCAACTACAGCCGCCGTGCTTGATGGGGAACTTAACCCGCCTTTATGCGCTGCAGCATCAATGCCGTGAGCTAAGCCACTAACGACACACAGACCCGCTGAGCCAAGAGTGCTGGAAAAGGAGTGAGCATTATTTAGTCCTTGAGGGGTGGCATGCCGGCTTCCAATAACTGCAATTGAAGGCTGATTAAGTAAATCTAATCTACCTTTGACATACATAAGTATCGGGGGATCTGAAATATTCAGAAGTGATCTGGGGTAGTCGCTGTCAGCTAATGTGACAATATGATTATTTTCGTCAGCAAGCCAGTCTAAAGTGGGTTGAAGCTGTTGCTTATCAACTCCTGAACACAAAAGGGCGGCAAGCTCCGGTTTGACAAACTTGCCTAGTGTCGCGGCTGAGGAGTCGAAAATTGCCTCAGGTGAGCCAAGATGCTTGAGCAAAAGTCTAGCAGACCCACCACTAAGGCCTCGTATTAAGCTCAGAGAAATCCAAGCTTTAAGCGAGACATCGATAGGCATTAAGGATTGTGAGCAAGATCCAATAGCTGTGCGGGCAATCTAGTATTCATTATCAGACCATATGAAACCTTGTTGAAGACACGGAAAACAAAAACTAAACCATAACGCTCATCAGGTAAAACATAAGTATCACCGTCATGCTTGACGACTTTACCCTTACTAAATAGGCCGAGAACATGACCACTCTCCAGTCCGTCCCTAGCGCCCTTATTAAGCGTTACAACAGTGTTTTGACCGGCAAGTGAAACCCCGCCGTATATGGAGATAATGGTGGCGTTGATAGTTTTACTTGGTGGGCGTGGTAAAAAGTTGTCGGCAGCGTCGGGAGCAGCGATTGCTAAGCGGTCGCCTTTGTTAATTTCAAGTTTGGTCCTTGTTGCTAAAACTGTGCTGACTTCACCAAATTGAGTGGCTTCGACGTCACCTAAATAAATTGCCTCACGACCAAGCGCCTCACCAGTTTCAGGGTCCTTGAAAAGCTTCCCGGGACGATAAACCTGCCACTTATTGCCTTGATCCGCAGGTAGGGAGCTGACGTAACCGAGTTGATTATCACCTAGGACTACTCGCCCTTCTTGTAGTGCAACCAGTTTAGGTGCTGAGGCTAACGCTTCCTCATCAACGACCAACGGTTGAGACAGAAAAGCTTTGAGGTCCTTATAAGGAATGCTAGGGATAGCATCATGCTCGCTTAGACTTGCTCGAGATCGAGGGGAAAGTTTACTAGCATCGGAGTTTGAGGAAGAACCATAGCCTTCATTATTGATAGAAAGTAAACCTGAATTTCTATCCAATAAGATAACGTCCCCAGGGTAAATCCAATGCGGGTCTTTAATGGACTCTTTGTTGATATTCCAAATTGAAGGCCATTTCCAAGGGTCCTTAAAGAACATTGCCGAGATGTCCCAGAGAGTGTCTCCTTTTACTACAATGTGGCGATCCGGCGCATCAGGGCGAATCTGAACGACATCAGCGTTAGCCATGAAAGGGAGTAAAAAACAAATCAGCGATATAATCTTGCGCATAGGAAACTCCAACAGAGTCTAAAAAGGGACGCAAACTTCTTGCGTTGCATTAAATTCTGCATCTAGTTATCTAAATTAGCAAGCTTTTATGGAACTCGTATGGCCCTTCTGAAAATTTTACAATACCCCGATGAACGACTGCATATGGTGGCAAAACCAGTAGTGAAAGTCACTGATGCAACGCGTAAGCTGATTAGAGATATGGCGGAGACTATGTATGCTGCGCCTGGCGTTGGTCTAGCTGCAACACAAGTAGATGTTCATGAGCAGATTTTCATCGCAGATATTTCGGAGAGCCATGATGAGTTACGCGTATTTATCAATCCTAAAATCATTGCAAGTGATGGCGTAGAGGAGTGCGAGGAAGGGTGCTTATCTGTGCCGGGGGTATATGAGAAAGTACAGCGTTGTGAGCACATTACAGTACAAGCGATAGATGAAAAAGGTGAAATGTTTACATTAGAAGCAGAAGGCTTTCTTGCTGTATGCATACAACATGAAATCGATCATCTAAAGGGTAAAGTCTTCGTCGAGTATCTTTCGCAGCTTAAACTTACTCGGATACGAGCTAAGTTGAAAAAAAGACAACGTGAAACAATGTAATTAGAAAGCGCGCGTGAAAATAATATTCGCAGGAACACCACAGTTTGCAGCGGAAGCTCTCGAAGCGCTCATACCTAAACATGAAATCTTGGCGGTATTGACGCAGCCAGATAGGCCATCCGGTCGCGGTATGCAGTTGACATCGAGCCCGGTGAAATTGTTAGCCATACAGCACGGTATTCCGGTTCTGCAGCCAGTTTCACTGAAGGATGAGTCAGTACAAGAGCGGATTAGGCAGATTAACGCTGATGTAATGATTGTTGCGGCATATGGGTTGATTTTGCCAAAAACGGTGTTAGAGATACCACGGTATGGATGTTTAAACATCCATGCATCGTTATTACCCCGATGGCGCGGTGCCGCGCCTATACAGCGCGCGATTCAGGCCGGAGATGCGGAAACCGGTATCACGATCATGCAAATGGATATAGGGCTAGACACAGGGGCAATGTTGTCCCGTGCAACTTGCGCCGTGTCTAATGAAGATAACGCTAAGACACTGCATGATAAGTTAGCCGTATTAGGTGCGGGGAGCATACTTGAAGTGTTGGAGCGTTTACCCCATGGGATAAATGCAGTTGCACAAAATGATGAATTAGCTTGCTATGCGGCAAAGTTGCACAAGACTGAGGCGCCGATAGATTGGCATCGCGATGCAGGCTCGTTAGAGCGTACCATCAGGGCGTTTAATCCGTATCCATTGAGCAACTTCAGCAGAGAGAAAGTGATTGTAAAAATATGGCAAGCCAGTCTTATGCAGTTGCAAGGTACACCCGGTGAGGTAATCATGATAGACAAAAACGGCCTCACTGTAGCTTGTGGTAAGGACGCGCTGCGTTTGGAAGTTTTACAAAGACCAAACGGCAAGCCGCAATCAGTAACGCAATTTTTACAAGCCATGCCGATTAAAGTCGGCGATGTCTTGTAGGTGAACTAGATGCAAAAAGTACAACTGGCAGCAAGTAAGGTTATCGGTCTGGTGTTGTTTGACGGACGTAACCTAAATCAAGTATTAGAAAATACACTGAGTGCCAAGCCCGCATGGCAGCCTTCGGAGCGAGGAGCGATACAAGATTTATGTTATGGAACCATACGCTACTACGGACAATTAAAGGCAATATTAGATCTGTTACTACACAAGCCTTTGTCTGACGATAGTGTGGGATATTTACTTCTAGTCGCGCTTTACCAGCTCCAATACACTAAGGCGACGCAACATACGGTAGTAGATCAAGCAGTGAGAGCCGCGCAAGGTATACAGCCACAGGTAGGCGGGCTGGTGAATGCGATTTTGCGGAATTTCATTAGGCAGCAAGAGGCGCTATTGGAGAAAGCCGCAAGTCGTCGCGAAGGTAAATTCAGTTACCCATTGTGGTGGATTACTGAGATGAACGCACAATATGGCGTTGACCTAGCTACCTCAATATTGGAGGCGGGCAATCTACATCCACCGATGACGCTCAGGGTTAATACGCGCTGCGGCACTACGCTCGAATACCAGCAGCTTTTGTCCGAACAAGGCATGCTGGCTAGTTTGGTAGCACCAGACGCGTTGATACTGGATAAGCCTGTGAATGTGGAGCGATTACCTGGCTTCGACTCGGGGTGGGTATCGGTTCAAGATGCCGGTGCACAATATGCGGCCACCCTGTTGGATGTGCGAAATGGCATGCGTGTCTTAGATGCTTGTTGCGCGCCAGGTGGCAAAACTGCACATATCTTGGAGCTGGCAGATGTAGATATGGTCGCAGTAGATAAAGATGTAAAACGATTACAACGTGTGGCAGATAATTTGGAGCGACTAGAGTTGAATGCCAAATTATTAGCAGGCGATGCAGCAGAGCCGCAGACGTGGTGGAACAGGAAAAAGTTTGATCGCATCCTTGCTGATGTCCCCTGCTCCGCTTCAGGTGTTGTCAGACGTCACCCTGACATCAAATGGCTGCGCCGCAGAGAAGACATCGATACTTTTGCAAAGCAGCAGCTGGAAATTCTCACCGCGCTCTGGCCATTACTGAAAGACAATGGAAAGTTGCTTTACGCCACTTGTTCAATATTCAAGCAAGAGAATGAAGCGCTGATAGAAAAATTCATGGCTGCGCATCCAGAGAGCGTTCGATTGGAAGTTGGTTTGCCGGAGGGCAATAAAGGGCAATTGCTTACTAGCCCCCAGCATGATGGTTTCTTCTATGCATTGTTACAAAAAAGCACTTAATTATCTGGGCCTGCTAATTTGGCTATGCGGCCTAGTGTCGCTGAATGTTTACGCGGATGGAATTTCAGTCAATAAAGCCGAAACTAGATTGATAGAAGAAGGGTATCAACTTAAAGCTGACTTTGATATTAACCTGAACTATACGGCGCAACAGGCGCTCTCGCATGGCGTGACGCTTTATTTTGTCAGCGAGTTCACGCTCACCCGTTCAAGGTGGTATTGGCTTGATGAGCAGATTGCCGTCAATGAGCAAGTAACAAAGCTGTATTACAACGTGTTGACTCGTCAATATCGAATTTCACGCGGACCACTATTCCAAAGTTTCCCCACGCTAGAAGATGCCTTAGCTATGTTGCAAAGGCAGAACTCCGCACCTATTGCACGAGAGCTTTTAGAAAAAAGTGGCAAATATCTGGCTGGAACAAGATTGCGCCTAGATGTGGAGCAGTTACCCAAACTTTTGCAGGTGAATGCATGGACTGGCAGGGATTGGGATTTAGATTCTAAGTGGTATCGTTGGGAAGTTCGCCCAACTGAAATCAGAAACCGTCAGCAAAATATATCTGAGGATGCGCGTTGAAGTACATCATCTTGATCTGCGTATTTGCTGGCAGCTTGCTTCTATATTTACTCTCCAGCAACAGTGCGAATAACGAGTTATTCACAACTAAATATTATGGCGCGCTGCTGTTAACGGGGTCGCTAGCCGTAAGCTTGGCTGTGCTGGTAGGGTATCAATTTTGGCGGCTGCGGGACAAGATAAAACGCAAAGTATTTGGTGCGTTATTGACCTTAAGACTCACCCTGTTCTTCATTGGAATTGCGGTGGTGCCTGGGGTGTTGTTATACGCAGTGTCTGTTGATTTTCTTGGCAAGAGCATTGAATCTTGGTTCGATGTGCGTGTTGAAAAGGCTTTGGAGGGTGGTCTGAATCTGGGTAAAAATGGTTTAGACAACAGCCTTAAGGAACTGACCAAAAAGACGCAATTCATCGCATTGTTACTGTCGGAAAAATCACCCAGCAAATATCAAATCGACCTCTCCAGACTTATAGAAGAAGGCACAACCCAAGAGGCTGCTGTATTCAATTTGACCGGTAAGCCGTTAGCATTTGCGACGAATGGTGATGCTCTGTTACCAGCGGTGCCAGATAGCTATATGTTGGGTGAAACAATCACCAAGGGTTCATATTCTGTAATCGACAACACCATCAGAAAAGGGCTGACGCTTCGTTCTTTGGCCCTGGTGACATTGAGTGCACCAGATGCGCCACGTTTTATCCTGCAATTCACTCAGCCTGTAGAAAAGAAGATAGAGACGGATGCGGAAACGGTACAGGCTGTATATAGCGATTATCAAGCGCTCGTGTTGTCACGCTTGGGATTGAAGCGGCTATATGCAATAACTCTAACCCTGTCTTTGCTCGTGGTGCTGTTGACCGCCATTTCAGCCGCCTTCTTTATTAGTGAAAAATTAGGATCATCACTTGAATCGTTGGCAGATGGCACTAGAGCGGTAGCACAGGGTGATTTCACCGGGCAATATCCAATACGAAGTAAGGATGAATTGGGTGCGTTGACTGGGCTATTCAATCAGATGATCAGGCAGCTGTCGGATGCTAAATCCGCAAGTGAACTGCAACAGCGGCAAGTCGAAAATGCTAAAGGTTATTTGGAAAGCGTACTTACTCACTTATCGTCTGGGGTGATAGGGCTGGATGATGAGTTCAAGGTGCGCTCAGTGAACACGAGTGCAGCGCAGATATTGGCGGTTCCACTGCCAGAGTTGCAGCAGAGTTCATTGGCGCATCTTGCAGCAACGTATGGGCTACTCAACTCCTTTTGTAACACTATTAAGAATGCATTTCTCGAAACAACAAATGGCGAGTGGCAAAGACAGATACAGCGCCTGAGTAAGCAGGGAGAACAAATATTGTTAATGAGGGGAACGCAATTACCCAAAGCTTCCGGTGGTGGTTATGTCGTTGTGTTCGACGATATCAGTCATTTACTCCATGCCGAACGGCAGGCCGCATGGGGTGAAGTCGCTAGACGATTAGCGCATGAGATCAAAAACCCGCTGACACCAATACAACTCTCGGCAGAACGGCTGCAACACAAACTCAGCAGCAAGTTGGCAGGTGCCGATGCAGATCTGTTGCTTCGGGCAACCAATACTATTGTCAATCAAGTGGGTGCGATGAAGAACATGGTGGGCGACTTTGCCAACTATGCGCGTGGTCCGGTGCTTAAACTTGTACCCTTAAATCTACATAATTTGATTGAAGAGGTCCTCGCACTATACGAAGCCAATGCGGTCACCATATCCTTGGAATTAGGCGCGCAGCGAGTCAACATTCACGGTGATGCAACGCGCTTACGACAAGTGCTGCACAATCTGTTGCAGAACGCACAGGATGCGTTAATTGATAAGTCGAATCCCGTAATTCATATACGTACCGCAAATGAGTCGGGCAAGATTGTGCTTCAGATTCAAGATAATGGTGCGGGATTCGAAGGGAAAGTGCTGGCGAAAGCATTTGAGCCCTATATGACAACTAAGACTAAGGGGACTGGCCTGGGATTAGCCATTGTCAAGAAGATCGTTGAAGAGCATAACGGCAGTATCAATATAGAAAATGAACAGTATGGTGGTGCAACAGTGACCATCAGCCTGCCTATCGTAGTGGAGGTGTAATGACAATTCAGCGCGTTCTAGTGGTAGATGATGAAATCGGGATACGAGAACTGTTGGCTGAGATCTTATCTGATGAAGGTTATCAGGTGGAGTTGGCCGAAAGCGCAGAACAAGCAAGAGTGTTTCGTAATGCGCATGAGCCCGATTTGGTGCTGCTTGATATTTGGATGCCGGATACCGATGGCATAGATTTACTTAAGGAGTGGGCTGAGCAGGATTTGTTGACGATGCCGGTGGTGATGATGTCCGGTCACGGTACGATAGAGACTGCGGTAGAAGCGACACGTATCGGAGCAGTCGACTTTTTGGAAAAGCCCATCAGCTTGCAAAAATTACTGGCTACAGTGGCGCGCGCTATCCATACCGAAGTCAGCCTAGTGCAGGAAACCTTGGTTGAGCCACATAACAAACTGACAGTAGAGATTGCCGGAGTCGAAAAGCAATATGCGTTACCGCTTGATTTGCCTCTGCGCCAAGCGCGCGACTATTTTGATTCAATCTATTTTCAGTACCATTTACAAAAAGAAGATGAAAACATCACACGTATCGCAGATAAAATTGGGGTGGAGCGCACTCATCTTTATCGCAAATTAAAGCAGCTTGGCATTAAGTTAAGTAAAAGAAGCAACACTGATAGTCATTAAAAACAGCCTGAAAGCCAATAAATACGGGGCAGTTGCCCTAACCATTGGGCTGCGGCATAATTGCCCGCTTTATAAGCTTTGAAATGTAACTCGTCCCTTTGGGATGTCTAGGAGGAAGTAAGTATGTCAGCCGTACGTAATGTAAACCCACCAAAATTCAATGACATCACTGGCGCAATTCGTATGCTGGCGGTGGATGCCGTACAGAAAGCCAACTCCGGACACCCCGGTGCCCCTATGGGTATGGCCGAAATCGCCGACGTATTGTGGAATCGCCACATGCGTCACAACCCGACTAATCCTAAGTGGGCTGACCGCGACCGCTTCGTGCAATCGAACGGCCACGGTTCGATGCTGATCTACGCGCTGCTGCATCTGACCGGCTACGACTTGCCGATGTCCGAGCTGAAACGCTTCCGTCAGATGCACTCCAAGACTCCCGGTCATCCTGAATACGGTTACACCGTAGGCGTAGAAACAACTACTGGCCCATTAGGGCAAGGTATTACCAATGCGGTTGGTTTCGCGATGGCGGAAAAGCTGCTCGCTGCTGAATTCAACAAGCCTGGTCACGAAATCGTTAACCACAACACTTATGTGTTCATGGGCGATGGTTGCATGATGGAAGGTATCTCACACGAAGCTTGTGCGCTGGCAGGTACTTGGGGTCTGGGCAAGCTGACGGCATTCTGGGATGACAACGAAATATCTATCGACGGCCACACTGACGGCTGGTTCACTGATGACACTGCTAAGCGTTTCGAAGCTTACGGTTGGCACGTCATCGCCAACGTGCAAGGTCATGACAGCGATGCAATCGAAGCTGCCATCCAAGCTGCGAAAAAAGTTACTGATAAGCCAACTTTGATTTGCTGTAAGACGGTGATCGGCGCGGGCTCTCCTAACAAGGAAGGTACGCACGACGTACACGGTGCTGCGCTGGGTGATGCGGAAGTCGCAGCAACTCGCGCACACATCGGTTGGAACTACCCACCGTTTGAAATTCCAGCGCACGTTTACAAAGCATGGGATGCCAAAGAAAAAGGCGCGGCACTGGAAGCGGATTGGAATAAAAAATTCGCTGCTTACCAAGCGGCTTTCCCAACTGAAGCGGCTGAATTTGTGCGTCGTAGCAAAGGCGAATTGTCTGCAAACTGGGCAAGTCATGCTGCTAAAGTTATTGCGGAAATCAACGCTAAAGGCGAAACCATCGCGACACGTAAGGCTTCGCAAAACGCGATTAACGCGCTGCAACCCGCTGTGCCAGAATTCTTGGGCGGCTCTGCCGACTTGACCGGCTCTAACCTGACCAACTGGGTAGGTTGCAAGCATGTCAAAGCCAAGTCTACTGGTAACTACATCAGCTACGGTGTACGTGAGTTCGGTATGTCCCACATCATGAATGGTATGGCATTGCACGGCGGTCTGTTGCCTTTCGGCGGCACTTTCCTGATGTTCTCCGAATACGCACGCAACGCATTGCGCATGTCCGCACTGATGAAGCAGCGCGTGATCTATGTGTTCACCCATGACTCTATTGGTCTGGGCGAAGATGGCCCGACACACCAACCTGTTGAGCAAACTGCGACATTGCGTTACATCCCTAACATGCAAGTATGGCGTCCTTGCGACACCGTTGAATCTGCCGTGTCTTGGGTCGCTGCGGTCGAGCGCAAAGATGGTCCTTCCAGCTTGATCTTCAGCCGTCAGAACCTGCAATTCCAAAAGCGTACCGAGGCTCAGATTGCGGACATCCGCAAGGGTGGTTATGTGTTGTCAGAAGCAGCCGGTGGCAAGCCACAGGCTGTCATCATCGCGACCGGTTCCGAAGTGGATTTGGCGATCAAGGCGCAAGCAACTTTGGCCGCCGAAGGTGTGAACGTGCGCGTGGTGTCTATGCCTTCGACCAACGTGTTCGACAATCAGACTCAAGCATACAAGGACAGCGTATTGCCTAAAGGCATGAAACGTATTGCTGTTGAGGCGGGTGTGACCAGCGGTTGGTACAAGTACGTCGGTTTGGATGGCGCGGTGGTGGGTATGGATTGCTTCGGCGAATCCGCACCGGCACCGGAGTTGTTCAAGCACTTTGGTTTCACTGTTGAAAACGTAGTCGCTACCGTGAAGAAAGTATTGGCTGCTTGATCCAGTGCCTGCGCGCAGCGCAGGCTTGGGCAAGACGGCAACTGATTTTATAACTTAAAAACTGGGAGAAAAAAATGGCAATTCGCGTTGGTATTAACGGCTTTGGTCGTATCGGTCGCATGGTGTTCCGTGCAGCAACCAAAGATTTTCCTGAAATCGAAGTAGTCGCAATCAATGATCTGTTGGAGCCTGATTATCTGGCTTACATGTTGAAGTACGATTCCGTACATGGCCGTTTCAATGGCGATGTGGCAGTAAGTGGTAACAACCTGGTAGTGAACGGCAAGAGCATTCGCCTGACTGCTGAGCGTGATCCAGCTAACCTGAAATGGAGTGAAGTGGGCGTGGACATCGTGATCGAATGTACCGGCTTCTTCCTGACTAAAGAAACTTGCCAAGCACACATCAACGCTGGCGCAAAGAAAGTCATTCAGTCTGCGCCAAGCAAGGACGACACACCGATGTTCGTATACGGCGTGAACCACGACACCTACAAGGGCGAGGCTATTGTTTCTGCTGCTTCTTGCACCACCAACGCATTGGCTCCAGTTGCTAAAGTGTTGAATGATACCTTCGGTATCAAGCGCGGTTTGATGACGACGGTACATGCTGCAACAGCAACCCAAAAAACGG
>JAVHRA010000270.1:0-1444 GCA_036171395.1 Gallionella sp.
GCCGACTTGCAAGCCGCAAACGATGCGACCAAGAAGGCCATGGCGCAACTGGCCGCGAAAGACCAGCAACTGAGCGCGCAAGCGACACAATTGGCCGACCAAGATGCGCAGATTGCTACGCTGAACGCCAAGGTCACACAATTGGAAACTGCTGCTGCCAGTAAACCGGTAGCAGCGGTTAAGAGCAAAATAAAAAAGAAAAAGTGACCCACTCAACCCTATCGTTTTAGGGACTGAAAACAAAAATGCTCCCGAGATTCAGGAGCATTTTTTTCGTCCTTGCTACGCGTCGGCTAAGCCCTTCCGCTGCATGTCGCAGCCACTGCAACCTTAAAAATTGCCTTGCGTATAGGGCCTGTGCTAACCAAAGGCGCATGCGCATCCTCGGGAAAGAAGATGCAGAAATGATCTACTGGTGTACTGATCCATGTCGCCGCCTCATCGGCAAAGAAACGGATATCGCGCTCGGCATTATGTTCGTCCAGCGGTTGATGACAATCTGCTAAAGACTTCCAACCCATCTCGTCCACGCCCTCTAACACCAGCTGAATATCGATGTACTTTCGATGTGCTTCCAGCTTGGCTTCCTCCCGCGTGCGGCCATCGGCCTCTTCTATGATGACGAATAACTGCTTATCGATGATCTGATGCACGCCGGGTGTCAGCGCATTGAGGTCAGTGTCGCGGATATAGTCGAACGCATGCGGGAATAGCGGGTGTAAAACCGCGTAACTAGATGAGGCTGTAAGAGTAGAAAAAATCATGTAGCCCTCGATGAATACTTATCAAATAAACCGCGCCACCATGCCCTTGGACATATCGCCCTGGATCGGTATCTGCACCTTATGGCCACTACCAGGTGCAACGGTCAGTGCTTCACCTTTGACGCTACGCATTGCTGCTAGGTCGATGATGCTATTGCCACTGGGGTGGATGATCTCCAGCTTGTCGCCGACCGAGAACTTGTTCTTTACTTCCACTTCGGCATAACCGTTCGCGCAGCTGACGATGTCGCCCACGTATTGCTGGCGGAAGCTCTCGGAGTGGCCGCGCATATAGTTCTGCTGCTCGTGGGTGTGATGGCGTTCGTAGAAGCCGTCGGTGTAGCCACGATTCGCCAGTGCATCTAAGGCGCCCAGCAACTGCGTATCAAAGGGACGACCTGCCACTGCGTCGTCTATCGCTTTGCGGTATACCTGTGCGGTGCGCGCCACGTAGTAAATAGACTTGGTGCGGCCTTCCACCTTGAGTGAGTCCACGCCTATCTTGACCAGTTTCTCGACGTGCTCGACGGCGCGCAGGTCTTTGGAGTTCATGATGTAAGTGCCGTGTTCATCTTCCATCACCGGCATCAATTCGTTGGGGTGATCGTGACGTGCGATTAAATAAACTTTGTCGGCGGCGGGGTGGCGTATCTGCGAACCGCAATCAGACAAACCAGATT
>JAVHRA010000271.1:0-1422 GCA_036171395.1 Gallionella sp.
ACGCCGATGACTTCCACGCCACGCTTCTTAAACTCATCCAAGCGGTGATCAAAAGCAATGATCTCGGAAGGGCACACGAAGGTGAAGTCCAGTGGGTAGAAAAACACCACGGCGGTCTTGTTCTTAATGTGCTTGTGCAGGTTGAATGATTCATTGATCTCGTTGCTGCCCAACACCGCTGCTGCGGTGAAATCGGGTGCGGTCTTGCCAACTAGAACTGCCATGTTTATCTCCTAAGGGTGGGTGTTACGGGGCTGTGCAATTTATCGATTAGCAGGCTTGCAGTCAACCTTCTATCTGACGTGGTTAAGTAGCGGCGAATTGGATGCGATGCAGTTGCGCATACACGCCATTTTTGTCCAGCAGTTCGCGGTGCGTGCCGGTCTCGACGATCTCACCTTTTTGCATCACCACGATGCGATCGGCCTTCTCGATGGTGGACAAACGGTGTGCAATGACCAGTGTGGTACGCCCCTGCATGAGGGTTTCCAGCGCGGCTTGCACATGGCGTTCAGATTCTGAATCGAGTGCCGAGGTGGCTTCATCCAAAATCAAAATCGGTGCGTCCTTGAGGATGGCACGCGCGATGGCGATGCGCTGACGTTGGCCGCCCGAGAGTTTCACACCGCGTTCGCCGACCAAGGTGTTCAAGCCTTCCGGCCATTCGTTGATGAACTCCATCGCATGCGCGGCGGTGGCGGCGGCGATGATTTCCGCTGCGCTCACTGCGCGCTCTTGTCCGTAGGCGATATTGGCCGCGAGCGTGTCGTTGAACAGCACCACCTCCTGACTGACCAGCGCGATGTTGGCGCGCAAGCTGGCGAGCGTCAGCGTGTTGATGTCATGCCCATCCAGTGTGATGCGCCCGCGCTTGGGCAGATAGAAGCGCGGCACCAGATTGGCCAGCGTGCTCTTACCGCTGCCGGACGAACCTACCAGTGCCACCGACTGTCCGGCGGCGATCTCGAGTTCGATGCCGCGCAACGCCATGCGGATGTTTTCGGATGTGCTGCCATCATCGTTCTGATAAGCAAAATCCAGCTGCTCGAAGTGCAGATGTCCGGCGGCGCGACCGATGTTTAGGCTGCCGCTATCCTGCTCGCTATGCGTGTCCAGCAGCGCGAAGATGCTTTCGGCTGCGGCCAAGCCGCGCTGCATATGTTCACTCACGCCGGTGAGGCGCTTGATCGGTGCGGTCAGCATCAGCATCGCCGCGACGAAAGATAGGAAGCCGCCCACGGTGGTGGCGTCGGTCTTGGCTTGCGAGGAAGCGAGATAGATGATGACGGCCAGCGCCAGTGCCGCGACCAATTGCACCAGGGGCACGTTGGCCGCCGCCGCCGCCGCTTGCTTCATGGTGTGGTGGCGCATGCCATTGGTCTCCACGGTGAAGCGTTGCATCTCGTAGTTCTGTCCGCCGAA
>JAVHRA010000272.1:0-6505 GCA_036171395.1 Gallionella sp.
CATCACTGCTTTGCGCCTTTGAATTTGTTTTGGCTTTTGACTCACCTTCCCCTTAGCCGCCACCGAGTAGCACAGACACGTCAGGAGATTTCGGCGAGGACTGTTTGAGTGCCTCGCGGTCCTTGCGAGGCCGAGTTCCGCAGCCGCCTGACGTGTCGAGCAACGCAGGGAATCCCGTTAGGGATGGCGGGTCGGGGTCGCATTCTTTTGGTTCCTTTTCTTGGCGAGACAAGAAAAGGAACTGGCTGTCGGGCCACCCCCGACAAATGCAGATGTTTCCGCAACAATCTGTAGGAAGAGCACTGAGTAGAACACCCACTCAGACAAACCTTCATACCTCGCCTACACCTTGAAGTAAAATGCTTCACGTTCAAATCCATCCATCGCTGACGCGCATCCTCTGCAATGAAACTCATCACTTCCCGCGATAACCCTTTCTACAAAGAGCTGCTCAAGCTGAGCAGTTCGGCAAAAGCGCGGCGCGAGGCCAAGCTTACTTTGCTGGATGGTGCGCATCTGTTGGCGGCTTATCTGGATAGTGGTCTGCTGCCACAGCACATTTTGCTGAATGCCACAGCTTGCAACGATGCCGAGATCGTGGCGCTGTTGGCGAGAATGGATGGCGTGGCTATTACCCAGTTGGACGATAAATTATTTGCCGAGTTGACTGAGTTGAAGACGCCCAGCGGGGTGTTGGCGTTGGTGCAGATTCCACAGGTAGTAAGCGATGAGGCGCATTTCGCGTTGTTGCTGGAGGATATACAGGACCCGGGCAATCTGGGTTCTATGTTGCGTTCAGCGGCGGCGGCGGGTTGCGATGCGGTGTTTCTTTCGACCGGTTGCGCGGATGTCTGGTCGCCGCGTGTGTTGCGTGCCGCGATGGGCGGGCATCTCTGTTTGCATATCCATGAGCGCCAAGATTTGTTGGCAGTGGCGCAGTTTTATGCGGGGCAGACTTATGCGACCAGTCTGCAAGCGACGCGTAGCTTGTATCAGTGCGACTTGCAGGGCGACATCGCTTTTATGGTGGGTAACGAAGGGGCAGGTTTGTCAGACGCTTTGCTAGCGCTGGCCACGCAGCAGATCACCATTCCTATGGCGGGGCGCGTTGAGTCGCTGAATGCCGCAGCGGCCACGGCTATTTGCTTGTTCGAAGCGCTGCGCCAGCGTCGGTAATATTTGAACGACGGGCAGGCTTTGCCTGTGGCAGAATCTTAAGCTTCAAATTTCAGTCAGGGTAACCGAGCCCGGAAAGAAATCCGTTGATTAGCTTCTCCGTTTTGACACTTACTTTGCTGGTCATCCTTTTCGCCTTGGTGTTGGGTGGAAGCTTGTGGCTGTGCAATAGATTGCAGCGGCAACGCGCGGTGAGCGATACCAGTATTGATGTTCTGCAACAAAAGCATGCGCAGGACATGCGCTTTGAGCAGACGCAATCTTTGGCGTTGCAGCAAATCCATAAGCGTAGCGAAGCGCGCTTTCGCTCACTATTGGATTCCACCGCCGAAGGTATTTATGGTTTGGATCTGAATGGTCGCTTCACCTTTATCAACAAGGCGGCACTGCGCATGTTGGGCTATCAGCATGAAGAAGAGTTATTGCGCAAGAATGCTCATCAGACCATCCATCACACTCGCCCAGACGGTAGTCAATTTCCACACAGTCAGTCCGGCATGTACCGAGCGATGCGTGACGGCATCCAGCTGCACGAGAGAGTCGATATCTTGTGGACGAAATCAGGGCAAGCTCTGCCAGTAGAGTTGTGGTTCTATCCCCTATTTGAAGGCGATACCATCAACGGTTCGGTAGTGACTTTCATCGATATCAGCGAGCCTTTGCGCAAAGAAGCCGAACGTGCGGATATCGAGACTCGTTTAAGTCATCTGATGGATAGCTCATCCGATGCAGTGTTTATGACGAATCAAGCTGGTAACTTGAAATATGTGAATCAAGCCGCTACGACCATGCTGGGCTATAGCCGTGAGGAACTGATGCGCATGGTGTTCTTCGATTTAGTGCCTGAGGAGTGGCGGTCTATCTATCGCAACAATCTCAATGACCTAATCAAGAATAAGCAACAAAGATTGATGGAAGCCCGTTTGATATGTAAAGACGGTACACGCATTCCACTTGAACTCAATGTGACTTGTGCCTTTGAAGATGGCTTGGTGTATGGCGCGTTCCGCGATATTAGTGTGCGTAAAGAGACTGCGAAGAAGATGAAGCAACTGTTGGATCGCTTCACACTGGCGACTTCGGCGGCCAAGCTGGGGGTGGTGGATTACCACATCGCCGACCACATGCTCACTTTCGACCAGATCGGTTGCGAATTGCACGGCTTGCCAATCAAAGTTGAACACCAGGTTGACTATGCGAGTTATGAAAGAACTTTGCATCCTGAGGATAGGGCCTTAGTACAGGCCAAGGTGCACGAGGCGATTACGAGTCGTCAAGATATGGAAATGCAGTTTCGCGTGTGCTTACCGAGCGGCCAGGTGCGCAATATGGAAGCCTTCGTCAAAGTGGCTCTGGACCTGCGCGGCGAACCGGTCCGTTTGTTGGGCGTGTGCCGCGACATTACGCAGCAGAAATTGCATGAGTATGAGATCAATTTGCTGGCTTACTATGATGCGCTGACCAAGTTGCCCAACCGTAGGCTGTTGCAAGACAGGCTCAAGCATGCGCTGGCCATGAGTACTCATGCTGCCTCTTACGGTGCGGTGTTGTTCCTCGACTTAGATCACTTTAAGACCTTGAACGACACACGCGGACACGATGTTGGCGATATGTTGTTGTTGGAGGTCGCGGCACGTTTGCTGTCGTCGGTGCGTGAAGGCGACAGCGTGGCCCGCTTGGGCGGAGATGAGTTCGTGGTGATACTGGAATCACTCAGCACCAGTCGCGAGTTGGCTGTGCATCAGACCGAGCTGGTGGCAGAAAAATTGATCGCGTTATTGGCGCAGCCCTTTGACTTGGATGGCGAGCTGTACCAGACCAGTGGCAGTATCGGTATCAGTCTGTTCCTCGGGCATCAGGACAGCATGGATGATCTGCTCAAATATGCGGATAGCGCGATGTATCAGGCTAAAGCGGCAGGACGCGGCGTGTTCCGTTTCTTCGATCCGGTGATGCAGAACCGTTTGGAGCAACGTGCCGTGCTAGAGGTAGAGCTGCGCCGTGCGTTGGAGACGAAAGGCGAGTTGGAGCTGTATTTTCAATCCCAGGTTGATGAGCGACAACAAGTGTGCGGGGCGGAGTTGTTGTTGCGCTGGCATCATCCGCAACGCGGTCTGACCTATCCCAAGGACTTCATCACGCTTGCGGAAGAGAGCGGACTAATACAGCCCATTGGTGATTGGATATTGAAATCTGCCGTAATACAACTCAAGGTCTGGCAGCAAGAACCACGCCTTGCCAAGCTGCATTTGGCGGTGAACGTGAGCGAGAAACAGTTTCGTCGTGCCGACTTCGTGACCAAATTGAGCAAGCTACTGCACACCAGCAAGATACGTCCTGCATCACTCAAACTAGAGTTGACGGAGAGTCTGATGCTGGAGAACGTAGAAGATACGATCGCCAAGATGCAGGAACTGAAAGCATTGGGGGTGGGCTTCTCGCTGGATGATTTTGGCACCGGCTATTCTTCCTTGTCGTACTTGAAACAACTGCCACTGGATCAGATCAAGATCGACCAGTCTTTTGTGCGTGATGTGGTCAGCGATCCCAACGATGCTGCGATCGTAGTGATGATCATTGCCATGTCCAAGGCGCTGGGTCTGAATGTGTTGGCGGAAGGAGTGGAAAATCAAGCGCAGCACGATTTTCTGTTGAATAACGGCTGTCATGCTTTTCAGGGATATCTGTTTGGCAAACCTGTACCACAGGCTATCTTTGAGGCCTCAATACCAATTTGACTCGATACCTATTTGAACTGTGCCAAGCATGAATCAGTTCGCATGCGTCTCAACCTTGCAGTGTGTTGATAAAGCGTTCGATGGCTAACTCGGTTTCGCTGACGATGCCATCCAGTTGTTGCGCAGCCAGTATACGTGCCTGTTCCAAGTCACCCTGTTGTGCTGCTTGCTCGATGCTCGTGCTCAGTTTTTGCAAACGATGCGCACCGACCATGCGCGCAGCACCCTTGATGCGGTGCGCGTTGCGTGCCACTTGATCGGTCTCGGCAGCGTGCAGCGCATTGTTTAGTGCGGCCAAATCTTCACGATTATGGGTAAGGAAGGCTTGCAGCAATTCGATCTGTGCATCGGAGTGGCGCGCGAGATTTTTGAGCGTGGAAAAATCTATATCAGGATTTTCCTCAGCCGTTGTGGTGTTGATGGTGTGGGTGATACTTGCAGCGGTGACGGCGTCGGGTAGCCACTTGCACAGCATCGCATGCAGCGTGTGCAGCTCGGTGGGTTTGCTCAACATATCATCCATGCCGGCACTCAAACTGCGCGGCAATTCATCACTCAGCACATTGGCTGTCCACGCGATGATAGGGGTATGCTGCAGCCCTTCCACTTTTTCCGTGTGACGAACGTTACGTGTGAATTCATAGCCGTCCATCTCCGGCATATGGCAGTCGCTGATGATTAGGTCGTAATCCCCATCCTCCCACAACGCCAAGGCTTCACTGCCATCTGCCGCCGCATCGACTTGTACGTCGAACACTTCTAGTTGCTGCTTGAGCAACATGCGGTTGACCGGATGGTCATCGACTAAAAGTATCGACACGACGCGTTGATTGATCCGCAGTGGCGCGTATTGTTGATGCTCGGTTGAGTGATTTTCAACTTTGCTTTCTGTGGGCAAAAGCGCGTTTTCCACTAAGGGCAGTGTGAGCTTCAAACAGAAGGTCGATCCCTGTCCGCTGCTGCTGGTAACGTGCAATTCGCCATTCATCAGCGCAGACAGGCTACGACAGATCGCCAATCCTAGCCCAGTGCCGCCATACATGCGCGCGGTGTCTGCGCTGGCTTGTTCATAGTGTTCGAACAGTCTTTGTAACTGTGCGGTAGAGATACCGATGCCGGTGTCCTGGACGCAGAGTTGCACGACCTCGCTATCTTGCTCGCGGCCAAGCAGTGCCGCACTGATCTCGATATGGCCACGCTGGGTAAATTTCAGCGCATTGCTGGTGAAGTTATGCAGAATCTGCGCGACCCGTAACGGATCGTAGCGATGTAGCTCGCTTAAGTTTGGGTCTAGCTTTACTTGTAGCGCCACGCCTTTGGCAGCGGCAGCTTCGCTATAGGTTTCACCAACGAGATAGAGCGTGTCAGATAGGCGGGCAGGGGTGGCAATGATCGCCAGTTTGCCTGCCTCGATCTTGGACCAATCCAGAATGTCGTCGACGATACGCAGCAAGCTCTTGCCCGAATGACGTGCCACTTCGAGCATATCGTGCTGTTTGCTATTGAGTTGCGATAATTGCAGTAATTCCATCATGCCCAATAGACCACCCAGCGGCGTGCGTATCTCATGACTCATGGTGGCGAGGAAGGCGTCCTTGGCTTTATTGGCCATGGATAATTGTGTCGTGCGTTCTTCCACACGTTTGGCCAACAACACGCGCTCCTGTTCGACCTGCTCATTGGCGCGCTCGAGTTGCAGTGCCGTCACGCTCAAGGCTTCCAGCGCGATGTCGCGTTCGTGGCGGGCTTGCAGCGATTTCACGCCGAAGGATAAATCGTGACTCATTTTGGTCAGCAGCTCGATGTCTGAGTTACTGAAAGCATTGGTTTGATCGGCGTATATCACCAGTACCCCAAATACCTTGACTTGGTGGGCGAGGGGGAGCGAGATACAGGATTGATATCCGCGTAGTCTGGCGTCATCGCGCCACAACTGCATGGACTTGTCCTGCGAGATGTCCTGGGAAATTTGTACTTCACCGCTACGCGCGGCTCTACCGGTGGTGCCACGTCCACGTTCTACATCCGCCCAGACGATAGTCGACGCTTCCAGATAGCCTTGTTCAAATCCTACTTGTGCCATAGGACGGATGCTGCATGCATCGTCTTGTTGTAGATAGCCTACCCAAGCCATGCGATAACCGCTTTGCTCGATGATGGTCTGACACACCGAATGCAATAGCTGTCTTTCATCGCTGACATGCACCAGATTGCGGTTCACCGCGCTGAGGATGGCCAGTGAGCGATTCGCGTGTAGCAATGCCGCTTCGGCCTGTTTGCGTTCACTGATATCGGTATGTACCCCCACCATGCGTAGCGGTTGATGTTGTTCATCCCATTCAGTGACCTGTCCGACTGAGCTGATCCACATCCATTCACCCTGCACATTGCGGCGACGATATTGCATCGTGCGTGGCTCGCCCGTGCTGAGACACTCTCGCAGCGCCTGTAGCAACTCCTCTGTATCTTCGGGATGCAAACTGGCAATCCAAGTATCAAGATCGGTATGGAAACTCTGCGGGTCGTAGCCCAGCATCTTGATATATTCGGGGCTGACCAAGACTTCGCCCGTCTGCACATTGACGTCATAC
>JAVHRA010000273.1:0-6496 GCA_036171395.1 Gallionella sp.
GCGAGTTGCTGTTGGGTCTGCAACAGTTTGGACTGCTGTTGGTTGAGCGTGGTGACATTGCTGTCGTAAATCATGCCGGTACTGATACGCATCTCACACCTACCTATCTCAGATTCAATAATGTATCGAACATACTATTGGCGACTTGTATCGCCTTGCCTGCCGCCTGATACGCACGTTGATAACGCATCAAGTTGGCTGCTTCTTCATCCAAGTTCACACCGGACACCGATTGTTGCGACTGCACCAACTGCGTGACCATATTGGTCTGCGCGGTATTGTTCAGTGTTACCTCACGCGTCTTGTTACCCACCTCAGCGACGAGTTGTCCGTATGCCGCTTGATAGCTGCTGGTGCCATTGGTCATAGTGTTCTGCAACTGCAAAGCGGCCAGCGCCAGCGCGTTGCGGTTATCGGCAATGCCGCCAGTGTTGGCTTGCATGGTGAACACATCGCCTGCTGCCGGTGTGCCGGAAATTTGCGCGGTCCAGTCGTTATAGGCCAGCGCGATGCTACTGCCGGGGGTATAGCTGATCGGTGCTGCTACAGCCGGCACAGCACCGGTGATGGTGTAAGTCGGCAAGGTAGCGGGAGGCACCACTGCATTGAAGGTGATGCTGACCGGCGCTTGCAGACTGGCATTGAGCGGGGGGATAACCGTCCCGTTGCTGATGCTGGCCTTACCGGTATTGGCCGCTGCGGCGTTGCCCACCATAGGCGCAGCAGCCGCGATTTTGAGCGGATCGGTGATGGCCAAGGAAAGGTTTTGCGCACCCAGCGCAGTGGGGCGAAGCATAAAGGTGTCACCCACCGTCGCCGCACCTGAAGTGAGACTGATGATGAAACCATCCACCGTCTGCGGCAGACTGGCGAGATTAGTGACGGTGTTGTCCAACAAGCGCACCAAGGTATAACTGGTGCCGCCGTTGAATTTCAAGCTGTAGTCGCTGGTGGTCAAAGCGCTGCTGCTGGTGATCGTCGCGGCCAGCACGGCATTGCCAAGATTACTGGTCGCACTGCTGACTATGGGGCTGGCGACATTAAACAGATTGCCGCCCAACACACCATTCATATCCTGCCCTAACTGATGCTGCGCATTGATAGTAGTCGCCATGCTGATGGCCAAGCGTCCCAGCGCATTCCGCGCAGGCTCCAGGCTCTGGTCGCGGAAGTTCAACAAGCCAGCTAACTTGCCGCCTTGGAAGGCGGTTTGAGGCAGCAACACCGTTGCGCCATTCGCGCTATAGGCAACTTCGGTACGCTCAGGATCAGTGGTCGACGCGACAGTCTGCAATCCGAAAGCCTGATTGCCGACGACCAAAGATTGACCGCTCCCCACAAAGACGTTGTAACTACCATCGGTCTGTTTCAGCACCGAAACTTTGACCTCTTGATTCAACTGACTGATGAGTTGATCGCGCTGATCCATCAAGTCGTTGGGCGGCTGGCCCGAACCGACCGCCTGCGCCAATGTGATGCTCTGGTTCAGATTGGCGATCTGTTGCGCAAAGCTGTTGATGGATGCCACGCTGGTGGTGACCTGCCCGTTCAGGCTGTTACTCATGTCGCTGAACTGTTGATTGAGCGTCTGGAAGCGCCCGACCATCGTTTGCGCACTGCTCAACAGAGCTTGCCGTGCGGGGATGGAATCGGCGCTATTCGCGACCAAGTGCATGGAGTTAAAAAAGTCCTGCATCGCAGGCGACATCCCCGCTGCGGGGTCGGCCAACACATTGTCGATCTGGCTGACTTGCGCGAGATAAGTAGATAGCTGGCTGGACTGCGCCTGTCCCTGTAGGACTTGGCTGTTGAGAAAATCGTCATAGATGCGTTTGACGGTACTGACATTAGTGCCCTGACCGAGATAACCGCCGCCGGTGTATTGCGGCAGATTGGTGGATTGCACGATCTGCTGGCGGTTGTAGCCGGCGGTATTGGCGTTGGCGATGTTGTGCTGCGTGGTACTCAACCCCGCTTGCGCGGCATTTAAGCCGCTCACCCCTATGCTGAAGATACTGCTCGCCATGATCTATTCCTCTCACTTGCCGACGTCACGCTTGCTTTGCTTATCGGCATCTTTTGTAAATTCTTTAACGCGATGCGCTAACTTTTCACATCTAGCTTGCTCATCACTTGCACCAACTTATCGGCATAGTTCGGGTCGGTGGCATATCCGGCTTTCTGCAAGGCTTGCGCCATACCGACAGGACTCCCATCCTGCTGTAACACCTGCGCGTAGCGCGGGTTGTTGTTAATCAGTTGCGCGTAATCCTGAAAAGCTGCGGCATAAGACGGATAAGCGCGGAAGTTCTGCACCTGCTTGTGCGCCACGCCGTTGCTATATTCGGTGGTAGTCACCGCCGCGACCTTACCGTTCCAATTCGCGCCAGCCTTGATGCCAAACAAGTTGTAGCTATTGCTACCATCGGCATTGCGAATCTCGCGTTTACCCCAACCGCTCTCCAGTGCGGCCTGCCCCAACATCAGATGGACGGGTACACCACCGGGCTGACTGGCTTGCTGGGCATGCGGCAACATGCGATCCATAAACACTTGCTGGAAATCGGCGTTATACGCAGAAGGAACAGCACTCGCAGTGCTAGTCGGCGCACTAGCTGAACTGGGTAGCGCACCCTGTACCTTACTGGTGTCTTCAACTTTGGCTGCGGGCAAGTTGGCATTGCGGGTCAGTTGCTTGACCATCATATCGGCCAAGCCCACCCCGCGCGTGGCCATGTTCTGCGCGAACTGCTGGTCCAACATACCGGTGAACATCTTGGTCTGCTCGTTATCGAACATGCCGTCTTGCGGGGTCGCCTCGCGCATGCTCTTGAGCATCATATTGAGGAACACCGATTCGAACTGTTGCGCGGCAGACTTAAGTGCCTTATCGGGAGACTGCTTGGCTTGCGCGCGCAAACTGTCCAGCGACTGACTGTCGGCAGCCAGACTGCGCAGCATAGACGAGTCGTTAAGTGGCGCGACCATCAGATCACCTCCAGTTCCGCATGCAAGGCGCCCGCCGCTTTCATCGCCTGCAAGATTGCGAGCAGGTCTTGTGGCGTAGCGCCGATTGAGTTGAGTGCCTTGACCACTTCGCTGAGTGATACACCGCGTGGCAACTGCACTAAACCACCTTTATCAGATTTGACCTCCACCGTGGTCTTTTCCACTTTTTCAGTTTTGCCTTTAGAAAAGGAATTGGGCTGACTGACGCTGCTATCGGTATTGATGACCACAGTGAGGTTGCCATGCGCGATGGCGCAGCTCTCCAACGTGACGTTCTGATTCATTACCACCGAGCCGGTACGCGCATTGATGGTGACCTTGGCCACGCCTTGTGCGGGATCGACTTCCATATTTTCGATCTGCGCGATAAAGGCAACACGCTGCGTGCCGCCCGGTGCGCGCACCTCAATCAAACGACCATCCAGTGCCGCTGCGGTATCCGGTGCAATTTTGTTGTTGATGGCCTCGACGATACGCGAGGCAGTGGTGAAGTCATTGCTGTGCAATTCCAAATGAATGAAGTCGCCCTGACCCAGCACGGTAGGCACGGCGCGCTCCACCGTTGCACCGGCGGGGATGCGGCCTACGCTGAGATGATTGACCTGTACCGAGGCACCGCCCGCCGATGCGCCCACACCCCCGACCAGCACATTGCCCTGCGCCATCGCATACACCTGACCGTCCGCACCTTTGAGTGGCGTCATCAGCAAAGTACCGCCGCGCAGACTCTTGGCATTACCCAAAGAAGAGGCAGTGATGTCGATGACCTGACCGGGTTTGGCGAAAGGCGGCAAAGTGGCAGTGACCATCACCGCCGCGACGTTCTTGAGTTGCAGACTGGTGCCGGGTGGCAGCGTCACCCCCATCTGGCCCAGCATGGTGATGGTGCTCTGCACGGTGAACGGTGTCTGGGTAGTTTGATCTCCGCTACCGTCCAGACCGACCACCAAACCATAACCGAGCAATTGGTTGTCACGCACGCCCTGAATGCTCGCCATATCTTTGATGCGATCGGCACTTGCATTTTGCGCGGTCAGCAAAGACAGCGCGATGAGCGCGGTAACCAACAGTGATTTGAGCAGGATGTTCATCGTGTCTCCTTAGAACGGGAAGATGGAGAAGAAGAAGCGACTGAACATGGTCGAGACCGCAGCAGCATCAATGTGTTGCGCGCCTTTGTATTCGACATGCACATCGGCCACCTGGGTGGATTGCACAGTATTGGCAGCGCTGATGGTGGCGGGGTTGACCACGCCGGAGAAGCGCACGAACTCTTCGGAATGTTTAATCGCCACCTGCTTCTCGCCGGCCACATTCAGATTGCCATTCGGCAACACTTCGGTGACGGTAACGGTGATAGAACCGGTGAAAGTATTGCTGCCCGAACTGTCGCTGGCGCTGGCGGACTTGAGCGCGCTGCTGCCCGACACATTGAACGGCGTCTGTATAACCTGCCCCGTCGCACCCGCAGTGATCTTGGGTGAACCCAGCGCGATACTGCCGCTGTTGCCCGCGTTGCTGCCGGACTTCTCGGCGGCTGAAGTGGTCTCGACGATGTTGATGATAAGCACATCGCCAACATTGCGCGCACGACGATCTTCAAACAAAGGCCGCTCGTTCGCGCCAGCCTGAAAGATGGAACCATTGGCATTCGGCACCGTGACAGGTTTCGCTTCGGGACGTGCGGTCAAAGGCTGTTTGATACTCGTCGAAGGCGTGCATGCCGCCAACAACAGCAGCGCGACGATGAGTAACCAAGATTTGCATGCACTATTCATGACTGTCTCTCTACATCTGTGATAGTTTTTGCAACATCTGATCCGAGGTGGTAATCGCTTTGGAGTTGATCTCGTAAGCGCGCTGGGTCTGGATCATATTCACCATCTCTTCCACCACGTTCACATTGGAAGTCTCCAGATAATTCTGATTCAAAGTACCGGTGCCGTTCGAGCCGGGCACATTGGTGTTGGGCGTACCGGACGATGCGGTCTCCTGATACAGATTGCCGCCCGCGCTTTGCAAGCCGGCCGGATTGATAAAAGTGGAGAGTTGCAAACTACCGATTTGTACTGGTGCAGGCACGCCGGGCTGGGTGATCGTCACCACACCGTCACGCCCGATGGTCACGCTGCTGGCATTGGCGGGGATGGTCAATGCAGGCTGGATGGGATAGCCGTTGGACGTAACCAGCTGCCCTTGTGCATCGCTCTGAAAGGAACCGTCACGGGTGTAACCGGTAGTGCCATCGGGCAACAACACTTGGAAAAAACCTGGGCCTTGAATCGCCACATCGAGCTGGTTGCCAGTCTGTTGCAGATTGCCTTGCGTATGGATACGTTCCGCCGCCACCGGACGCACCCCAGTACCGATTTGCAAGCCGGACGGCACCTGGGTTTGCTGCGAAGACTGTGCGCCGGGTTGGCGTATGGTCTGATAGAGCAAATCTTCAAAAACCGCACGCGAGCGCTTGAAACCGTTGGTGCTGACGTTGGCCAAATTATTGGCCACCACATCCATCTGCGTCTGCTGTGCATCCAGACCGGTCTTGGATATCCATAAGGAACGTATCATGATTTCAACCTTTCAAAAATTTAGTCTTAACCCGCTAACGACAATATCGAGCCGGATTTCTGCGCGTTGTTGTCCGCGCTTTGCAACATCTTCATCTGCATATCAAACTTGCGTGCCAAGGTAATCATATTGACCATCTCTTCCACGGTATTGACGTTGCTGCCTTCCACACTGCCGGACACCAATTCAACCTTGGCATCCGCAGGGGCGACGCCACCATTCTTGAGATGAAACAAAGCGTCACCGCCACGCTCCAGCGTCGCTTCAGCCGGATTCACCAATTTCACTCGACCTACTACCGACACCGCTGCTTTCTGCGCACCACTCGATACCGTAGAGATGGTGCCGTCCTTGGCGATACTGACTTCAGAATCGGGCGGGATGGTGATGGGGCCGCTATCGCCCAACACATTAAGACCGGAACGAGTCTGCAACACGCCGTTGGACGTGACTTGGAAACTGCCGTTACGGGTATAGGCTTCTTTGCCATCCAAGCCCTGTACCGCAATCCAACCATCCCCCTGTATACCCACGTCCAGTGGGCGGCCAGTCTGTTCTAGTCCGGCCGGCGTGAAGTTGGAACCGGGTGTGGAGTCCACCACGAAAGTGCGCGTTGCCAAACCTTCGCCCACCAAAGGCACGGCGCGGAAAGTGCTGAGTTCAGCACGGAAGCCAGTCGTATTCGCATTGGACAAGTTCTGCGACACCGCACCCTGCTGTTGCAGTACCTGTGATGCCCCTGTCATTGCGGTATAGATCAATCTGTCCATGACGAACTCCTTAAGCTAGGACTATCTCAAGTTGACCAAAGTCTGCATCAACTGATCTTGCGTCTTGATGGTCTGCGCATTGGCCTGATAGGAGCGTTGCGCGGTAATCATGTTGACCAATTCGGCGGTCAGATCGACGTTGGAAT
>JAVHRA010000274.1:0-6476 GCA_036171395.1 Gallionella sp.
AGATCGACGACACCGGCGAAATGCATTTTCTGCATCAGATTGGTTTTGTGGGTGCTGACGGTTTTGTTGCTAATCTGTAATTGTGCCGCGATGTCTTTGCCATTTTTTCCTTCAGCGAGCATCAGCAAAATTTCCAACTCACGCGGCGAAAGTAAAATGTGCGGTTGTTTTTGTTTGGGGAACGCATTCGCGAGCGCGATATTTTCGGCTATCGAGGCGTCGACGAAGGTCTCGCCCAAGCTCACCGTGCGTATCGCATCAAGTAGTAATTTCGGATCGCTGTTCTTGGAAAAATAACCGGCGACACCCAGCTGCAGTACGCTGACCACGATGTGCGCTTCGTTGTGCATGCTGAACACCAACACTCTCAGCCCGGGATACAGAACACACACCTCACGGATCAATTCCACACCACTGGTGCCGGGCATATTGATGTCGAGCAGTAACACATTGATGTTGCTCTTATGCAGTTTTTGGATAACTTCCCCGGCATTACTCGCCTCTGCCACTACTTTGATATCGGTAGTCAGCGTCAACAATTGCTTCACGCCTTGGCGCACGATGGAGTGGTCATCGGCCAACATCAGTCGTATCACGCGGGCACTCCTTTAATAATCGGCACGACAACTCGAACGTGCGTGCCTTGCTGAGGCGCAGTGGTGAAATCGACTTGTCCAGCCAATGCCAATACGCGTTCGCGTATGCCCATCAGGCCGAACGAGGTGCGCGCGCCATGCTCGACGTAGGCGAAGCCCTTGCCATTGTCGCTGACGATCAGAGTCACATTTTTCTGGCAGCGATCCAATGTGACCTGGACCTTGCTGCAATCGGAATGGCGCGCAGTGTTGGTGAGCAACTCTTGCGCAATGCGGAACAGCGCGACCACGGTCTTCTCATCCAGATCGGTACAGGGATCTTGAATATCCAGAACATAGCGCCAGGGCGTGCGACCAAAATAATCTTTGCACAACCAATCAAGAGCAGCAGCTAGCCCCACATCCAATGCCATGGGACGCAGATTGGACACGATGTTGCGCACACTACTACCCGCCCTCTCCAGCAAGGTGTTCAGCTTCTGTACTTTTTTGTGTAAGTCCTGATGCGCGTCGCCGTACTTCATATCCAGCCAGGTGACATCCATGCGGATGGCAGTCAACACCTGCCCCAACTCGTCATGCATTTCGCGCGCGATACGCTTGCGCTCTTCCTCGCGCCACAGTTCGACCTTCTCGGCCAGTTCGCGCAACTCAGCCTGAGTCTGCTTTAAACCGCTCTCCATTCGATCGCGTTCGGTGATGTCCGCAGCCAAACCTATCAAGCCTAGCAACTGCCCATCGTTGCCATAGACCTTGGCTTTGGTGATTTCCAGCAGATGATTTTTACCATCCACGCAAGGCAAATACTCGCGTGAGACATGCAAGGCTTCCTGACTCAAACATTCGCGATCTGAACGCATGCAATTGACCGACACTTCTAGCGGCAACAGATCGGAATAATGTCGGACATCTTTGAACTGCTGCTCGGTGATACCCACCGCATTACAAAATGTCAGGTTGATGAATTTAATCTTGTCGTCGATACCCAACATCCAGATGCCGATGGGTGCGTGATCCAATATGTTCTGCAACAGCAGCGCGTTATTTTGTAAGCCCAATTCAAATTGTCCTAAAAGTTAAGTTGGCCGTGCGACCGCCTGTCCTGTCCTGTCCTGTCCTGTCCTGTCCTGTCCTGCATAGAGCAAACACCCACTGTTAACTTAACGGCCAAGAAGTTATATGCAGCTCAACTCTTCCGAGCCACGCAAGGTAAAACCATGTGCCTCAGCGACCAACACGACAGCGAAAATATCGCACCGCGCATTCTAATGGCGCTTTAATTGCACGACACAGACACATCCCAATTGCTAAACCCCATTCAACTTGCGCCGCAGCCAAAAACTCGCGCCATCGACCAGCATGATCATCAGCAACATCGCGAGGATAACGGTGGCGGCTTGTTGCATATGGAACAGCGACAAATGATATTTAAGCATCTGCCCCAAGCCGCCCGCGCCGACCACACCGAGTATCGCGGCGGCACGAATGTTGTTCTCCCAGCGATACAAGGTGTACGACATCAGCTGCGGCAAGATTTGCGGCAGAGCTGCGTAGCAGAACGCCGTCATTGCGGTCGCACCGTTGATGCGTAAGGTCTGTTCATGCTCACGCGGCAGATTCTCCAGCGCATCGGCGAACAAGCGACCCAGCACGCCGGTGGTATGTGCGGCCAGCGCCAGTGTGCCAGCGAAGGGGCCGAGCCCTGCGGCGATCAGCAAGATGACGGCCCATACCAACTCGGGGATGGAGCGCAGTACATTGAGTTTTAGCCGGATTAGCGCACGCGCTGCCACACCAAAGCGTCCGCTACCGGGCAAGGCCAGCGCCAGCCCCAACAGCAGCGCGATGAGCGTGCCCAGTGCCGACATGGAGAAGGTTTCCCAGGTCGCCTGAGCGACTTTGCGCAAGAACGGTGTGGCCAGCTCCGGTGGTGCGAAGCCGCCTAGAAATTCGCTGCTAGAGCGCAGCGCATCCGCCGTGAACAACTCGCCCCATTTCAAATCCAGCGTGGTGAAGCTGGCGATGACCAACAGCAACAAGCCTAGCAACACCAGCAAGGTGGCGCGCGCGATGATGGGCGGCGGGGTGAGTGCGCGGCTATCCATATCAGGCCAGCCGTTTGCGCATAAAGCTGCTGACCTGATCGGCAGCGGCCACCAGCAACACGAAGACAATCAGCATGCTGCTGACTTCCGCACCGGCCAGCATCTTCATCGATTCATCCATGCGCTGGCCTATGCCGCCTGCGCCGACGAAGCCCATGATGACCGAGCCGCGTATCGCGCATTCCCAGCGGTAGGTGGTGTAGGACACCAGCTCCGCAGCCGCTTCCGGCAAGGCGCCGTAGCACAAGGCGGCCAAACGTCCGCTGCCATTCCTGAGCAAAGCCTCGGTAGTCTGCGCATCGGAAGATTCCAATATCTCGGCGTACACCTTGCCCAACATGCCGCTGTAGGTGAGCGCAATAGCTAACACACCCGCCGTAGGGCCTAGACCGACGATGCGCACGAACAGCAAGGCCCACACCAGCTCTGGCACGCTGCGCAATACCACCAGCAACCAGCGCGCGCTCTGCCGTATCAGCACCGCTATGTTGCGCATGCGGCCACTTTCCAAACGTGATACCGACAGCGAGGCGGTCGCGAGTAAGGTCAGCGGAATTGCCGCCAGCAACGCCAACACCAGTCCAGCGGTGGCGATAGCGACGGTCTGCCAAGTGGCGCTCAGCAGCATGGCGAGAAACTCGGGCGAGTGTGCGGGAGGCACGAAGCCCGCTAGAAACTGCCATGTGGCGGACAGGCTTTGCTGATCGAACAATATCCACGGTTGGAATTCGCTGGCCTGCAACATCGGCCACAGCAAAAGCAGCGCGACCACCGCCGCCATGACGCGCCCTTGCCATGCGGGATCGGGATAGTTTGGTGTGGATTGCGCGGCGCTCATCTCAGCAAGGCGTGCCCATGCAGTACGGCGCTTTTTCTGCCGTTACCGACGGCGTCGTAGGCTCGTTCTGATACAGCGTTTTAATCATCTCGGCACTCACTTGCGCGCTAGGCAAATCGAACACGATGCGTCCCGCACGCAAAGCGATGATGCGCGGGAAGTGCGCCAGCGCCAATTCGACCTGATGCAGGCTGCACACCAAGGTCGCATGGCGCGTTTGCGCTTCCTGCTGCAATACCGCCAGCATCTGCGTGGACAAAGTAGGATCAAGCGCGGAGAGCGGCTCGTCCACCAGCAACGCATCCGCACGCGACAACAACAAGCGCGCCATGCCGCAACGCTGCCGCTCGCCGCCGGATAATCGGTCCACCCGTGCATACAACTTGTCTTGCAGATTGAAGCGCGCCAACGCCGCGTGCGCCGCAGCCGCCTCGCGCGGACGGATCAGCGAGGCGATGGCCTGCCACAAAGTCCATTGCGGCAAGCGCCCCGCCAGCACCGCTGTCACCACGCGTTGGCGCGGTGGCAAAGGGGGTGTCTGGGGGGCGAGGAAGAAGCGTGCACGCAGTGCATGACGCTGCGCGTGGCTCATAGACCAGGGTGCGACACCCAAGGCCGTAAACTCGCCAGACTCAGCGCGACGTGCGCAAGCCAGCGTGTGTAGCAACGTGGTCTTGCCTGCACCCGACGGGCCGATCAACGCGACCTGCTCCCCCTGCGCCAAGCTCAGGGTGATGTCGTACAGCGCATAAGGAACATCTGCCTGTGCGGCCACCGCGTGGCGCACATGAATGCCGCGCAACTCAAACGCCATGACTTACTTCAACAGACCCGCACTGTGCGCAGCAGTCTCGATAGCGCGATAGTTGTCAGCCTTGGTCGGAATGAAACGGGTGGCACGTTGCAGATCGAGGATCTCTTTGTCATGCGCGTCATTCTTGTCCAAGGCTAGGAAAGCCTTGCTCAACTTGTCACGCAATGCGGCAGGCATATCAGCGCGCACTGTCCAGTTGTAATCGAAGTAACCGGGCGTGGTGTAGAACACGTGTACCAGCTTAGTATCGACCTTGCCTTGTGCCAGCAATTTTTCCCATACCGAGATGTTCAACGCACCGGCATCCACCTTGCCACCGGCCACCGCTGCAACCGTTGCATCATGCGCGCCAGAAAACGCGATGCGCTTCATGTCCACATCGGGATCGACATGTGCCGCCAACAGGTAAAAGCGCGGCATCAGATGACCGGAAGTGGACGACTCCGAACCAAACGTGAAAGTCTTGCCCTTCAGGTCTTGCAGTGTCTTGATGTCCTCGCGGGTGGTGATGAACACCGATTTGAATTTTTCATCTTCCTCGCGTTGTACCAAAGGGATGACCTGGTTGTTGCTGCGCACCTTGGCTTGGACGAAAGTGAAACCACCGAACCACACCATGTCCAGCTTGTTGTTGACCAAGCCTTCAACCGAAGCGGCATAGTCGGTCACCGGGGTGAACTCGACCTTCATGCCCAGCTTCTTCTCCAAGTATTCGCCCAGCGGCTTGAACTTGCGCTGCAACTCAGTGGGAGATTCGTCAGGAATCGCCGACACGCGCAACACCGCCTCTGCATGGGACAGCGCGGAAACGGACAACAGCGTGCAGGCCAAGGCCGCCGCAAAAATAGTTTTGATGAATTGGGCAGACGAGCGTATCGACATGATGTTCCTTTCAGAGATTGAACAGCGGGATGCAAAACGTGGCGCGCTAAGCACACGCGAGGTGCGCATCATACTTAAATAGCGCCGACTTATCTCGCCCCTTGCTCATCCCCCGCTCGGTTTAATCACAGCGTCACAAATCCTGCTTATAAATCCGCTCCATGAGAAAACTGATATTGCTGGGAATACTGGTGAGCTATGCCGAGTTGGCCTGCGCAAGTGCGCCCTATCCCGGCCTCACGGTAGAGGTGCAACGCAGCGGCAGCGTCTATGCCATGAGTGCCAGCTTCGATACGCACTTGAGCACATGCGGTGCCTACCATTATCTGACCGATTACGCAGCCGCCAAGCAGCTGCCCGGCGTCATCGCATCCACGGCAGTACGGTTATCTGAACACCAAGTAAAAGTCGATCGCACAGCGGACGAGCGGATATTGTTTTTCCATGTGCGTCTGCGTTCGGTATTGAAGTACACCGAGTACCCGATGGAGGACATCTCCTTCACGCAAATCTCCGGTGACTCGAAATCGTTTCAAGGCCATTGGCATATCACCCCGCACGAGCAGGGCAGCACCCTGAGCTTCAAGGGTTCATGGGAGCCTGACTCCTATCTGCCTCATTTCATCATTGAGCATTTTGCCCAGAACGATCTGCTGGAGCGCTTCAGCGCCGTGGCCAGATTGGCCGAGGCACGCACCGGCAATGAAGATGCACGCTGCACTGCGACATCGAGCGAGCCAGCGTGAAATCGCCCGATGAGCAATCTTTACTTGCAGACATGTTTGTAACAAAAGCCGATTTAATACGCACCCCGTTTACAATCGCGCCTCACGTAAGCGGAGGCCCACCCATGCTATTTTTTGATTTATTCAGACACGATCCTGAATTCTTGGAAGTCAAACAAGGCGACACCTTGTTCAAAGAGGGCGATGCCGGAGACGCGATGTATGTGCTGATCGAAGGCAAAGCGGATATCACGATTGCGGGGGTGCTGTTCGAGGAGTGCGTGCCGGGTACTTTCATGGGCGAGATGGCGGTGATAGACGGCTCGCATCGCTACGCCACCGTGACCGCCACCCGCGATTGCAAATTCGCCGTCATCAACCACCAGCGCTTCCAATTCCTCGTCGACGAAGCCCCCAAGTTTGCTATCGACATCATGCGTGTGATGTCGCAACGCCTTAAACGCTGCAACCTGAGCGTGCTGGCAGCCAAAGACGCACACCTCTAATCATGCACAT
>JAVHRA010000275.1:0-3829 GCA_036171395.1 Gallionella sp.
TTAAAGCGGCTAGCGCTATGGTAGGGGCGATGGAATTGGTGGCGCTCTGTAATCAGATCGAGGCGGCGGTGATGCAAGGAGATATGGTGGCGGCACGCCATGTTGCGGATACCCAGCTGCCGGTCACGGTGCACAGATTGGAAGCGTTCATAGCGCGCTTCATCGACGAGTAAGCTGTCCCTAATAATGCAACTATCGGGAATGATGAAATGTATAAGAAATCATTACGTGTCTTAGTCATAGAGGACCATAACTTCCAGCGCAAGGCGGTGGTGCACATGTTGCATTCGCTGTCGGTGGAAGAGGTGTGGCAAGCCAACAACGGTAAGCAGGCGCTAGAGATGATACGTGCCGAGCAAGCGCGTCCTTTAGACGTTGTGCTGTGCGATTTGGATATGCCGGAGATGGATGGTATGGAGTTCTTCCGCCATCTCGCCCAACTTCAGCCGGGTATCTCCACCATCATCTTGAGCGGTATGGAGGGCGCGGTGATTACCTCGGTAGAGAAGATGGCGAGCTCCTATGGCTTGAGTCTGTTGGGCGCGGTAGAGAAGCCCGTCTCACTGGAGCAACTCGAAACGCTGTTGAGCTTACATCAGGAAAATAAACTGGCTCAGGCTGCGCCCAGCTTCCCCACCACGTTGACGCCTAAGCGCAGCGATTTTACGTTGCAAGAGATACAGCAAGCCGTGGAGTACAAACAAATTCAGCCTTATCTGCAACCCAAGGTCTCATTGCAAACCGGGCAGATAGTGGGGGCCGAAGCCCTGGCGCGTTGGATCCACCCGCAGTATGGCGTGATTCCGCCGGATTCCTTCATCCCTATTCTGGAGCGTAGCGAGAATATGGAAGGGCTGACCTTTTTGATGCTGGAGAGCACCGCGAAAGCCTGTCTGCTGTTGCGCCAACAAGGTTATGAGCTGGATATGTCGGTGAATATCTCGGTGTCTTCGTTACGTGACACCAGCCTAGCGGAACGCATCACTCGGGTGGTGTTGAATTGCGGTTTGGAACCCAAACACCTGATCTTCGAAGTCACCGAATCGGCGGCCATGACCAGCGTCGCACAGGCGTTGGAAAATCTGGCGCGTTTGCGCATGCGCGGCTTCGGTTTGTCCATCGACGATTACGGCACCGGTTTTTCCAGTATGCAACAACTGACGCGGGTGCCGTTCACCGAACTCAAGATCGATAAGTCCTTTATCACGGATAGTGCTTACAACCCGTCTTCGCGCGTGGTGGTGGAATCGAGTGTACAGATGGCGCACAAGTTGAAGGTCAAGAGTGTCGCCGAAGGCGTGGAAAAACGTGAGGAATTCGACATGCTGCGCGACATGGGCTGTGACGTGGTGCAGGGTTACTTCATTGCCAAGCCCATGGGGGTGGAATCTTTTATGGCTTATTGCAAAAGTTATATTCCTTTACCCGCCAAAACGATACGGGTTTAAGCAACGCACAGCGAGCGCTTTATGCACTTGTTCTACGGATAGGCCGTGAGGCTGAGCAGGCAGGATGACAGTCGCGCAGAGTAAAAATAGGAAACTAACATGGCTTTGGTAGACGAAGCACGCTTCAAGCAACTCAAAATCAGCGGCAATCTGCCCACGCCCAAAGGCGTGGCATTGGAAGTGATTAGCCTCGCGCAACAGGATAATGTTTCCAATCACGATATTGCGCGGCTGATCAGCAGCGACCCGGCACTGAGTGTGCGCGTCATCAAGGCCGCGAATGTACTGCTGGGCAATACCTCGCGTCCGATTGCGGGCATCGCCGATGCGGTCACGGTGCTGGGGATGCGCGCTTTGCGCCAGTTGGTGCTGGGTATCGCGCTGATGTTGGATTACCGCAAAGGTCCCTGTAAACAGTTTGATTACGGCAAGTTTTGGGTGCACTCCCTGCTCACCGGTATCGCGGCACGCCATCTGGCACAACGCACACACCTCGTCGCCCCCGAAGAGATCTTCGTGGTGGGCTTGTTGAGCGGCGTCGGGCGTTTGGCTCTGGCCACCCTGCATAGCACAGCTTACGGGGAGATGTTGCAGCGCGGCCTGAGTCAGGAGGAATTGCAAGCTGCCGCAACCGAGCAGTTCGGTTATCACGAACTGGAGTTGAGCGAGGCGATACTGGCTGATCTGAATTTCCCCAAGGTGTTTCAGTTGTTGGTGCGTGAATATGTGCAGCCCGATAGCGCACGGGTAATCGAAGGTTCGCGCGACTGGCGTCTGCTCTATCTACTCAATGTCGCGGCCCTGCTGGTGGACGTGGTGATGGCTGCTCCGGAGCAGCGCGTCCGGCTGGTTGCGCTGCTCCGGCATCAGGCTGCGCGCGTCGCTATCGAAGCCAGCGACCTGATCGAGATGAGCGAGGTATGCGCACGTGATTGGGCGAGTTGGTCAGGCTTGTTGAATATGGGGCAGATCGACTTCCCTTCGTTCGCCGCGTTGCTGCAACAGGCTGATGCGGTTGCGCATGAACATGCGCGCGAAATACAGACCATAGGCGAGCGCAGCAGTTATGTGTCGCGCGTGTTGGTGGTGGATGATGATCGGGCCATGTTGGCGTTGCTCATGGCGATGTTGAAATCGACCGGACATACCGTGTTTGTCGCGCGCAACGGTGTGGAGGCCATCGCGCAAGTGGAGAAGCACAAACCGCAGCTCATCATCACCGACTGGATGATGCCGGAGATGGACGGCCTGACCTTGTGCCGCAATTTGCGGGCACGCGTCGAGTGGCGCGACATCTATATGATCGTGATGACTGCGCAGGAAGATCCGGACAAGCTGGTTGAGGCTTTCGAGGCCGGTGCCGATGATTATCTGGTCAAGCCCATCATTCAAAAGATTTTTTTCTCGCGCTTGCGCGCCGGACTGCGTGTCGTCAAATTGCAGGAAGAGTTGGCGGCTGACCGTGAACAGCTGCTGCGTCTCTCCACCGATCTGGCGCAAGCCAACGAGGGCTTGCAACTGTTGGCGCTGACCGATGCGCTTACCAGCTTGCCTAACCGTCGCGCCGCGCTGGAGCGGATGGAGCAGGAATGGGCTTTGACCAAGCGCGGCAATCGCAACTTCACCTGCATGATGGTGGATGTGGATTGCTTCAAATCCATCAATGACCGCTACGGGCATCCGGTAGGCGATGAGGTGCTGAAGAATGTGGCCGCAGTGTTGCGTCGCGTGGCGCGCGCACAAGATATGGTGTGCCGCTATGGTGGCGAGGAATTTCTGGTGATCTGTCCCGATACCGATGTCGTGCAAGGTTCGCTGTGTGCGGAGCGCCTGCGCGCAAGTGTTATGGCCAGCCAGATACAGAGTGCTGAACACCACATCAAGGTGACGATCAGTATTGGTCTAGCCGAGCGTAAGGCTGGGATGGCGTCTTTGGAGGAGGTATTGAGCTTGTCAGATCAACACCTATACTTGGCTAAACAGACCGGGCGCAACAAGGTGGTCTTCAAATGATTTTGCAAAATATTTAGGCTAAATACTCAACCTACTGTTTGCAAAAGAAATATATTTTTTCAAATTACCCTAAAGTTCTCATCAATGCGGCCGATAACTCAACCATGGACACGCGCACGACCCCTTGCGTATGCCTGTCCAGATGGCGGCTCCCGACTTACTCCCGTGTCGGGAGTAAGTCATTTCAGTCATTCGTGTAGGAATCACACCTACGCGACTTTCGCGTCGCTCCTACAAAAAAAACGGCAACCTTCCGATTTTATTCCCCCGCGCTAAACAGCAAGATGCAACTGTAGCAACCAGACAGTTCAATCATAAAGTTCAAGGGGACTCAAAATGAACACCATGCAATTGCAAGAAGGTATCCG